>CALBET010001243.1 GCA_937888665.1 uncultured Acidobacteriota bacterium | reverse complement strand
GCGCGTCTTCGTCCTGCCGCCGTCTCCCGCAGTCCTCGAAGAGCGCCTTCGCCGTCGAAGCGCGACCGATCTGACGGAAGCACAGCTTCGACAGCGGCTGTCGGTGGCGCGGCGAGAAGTGGAGCAGATGACCGACTACGACTACGTCATCATCAACGACACGTTGGCTGCCTGTGTTGAGCAACTCCGGTGCATCGTGGTGGCCGAGCGCGCGTCCCGGCGCACCGGCGAGCCGGCCGGCGAGGCGATTCGGCAGGCCTTTCGCGAGCTGGAGTCGCCATGGCACTGATTGCACTCGGGGTGACCGGCGGGATTGGCGCCTACAAGGCGATCGAGATCGCGCGCGGACTCCAGCAGGCTGGACACGACGTAGTGGCCATCATGACCGCCTCCGCGCACCAGTTCGTTGGCCGGGTCACCTTTGAAGCCATCACGCAGCGCCGCGTGATTACCGACCAGTTCGAGCCGGGCGCCAACGCCGACATCGAACACATCGCGCTGGCGTCCGACATGGCCGCGCTGGTGGTGGCGCCAGCGACCGCCAACATCATCGGCAAGCTGGCACTGGGCATTGCCGACGACTTCCTGACCAGCCTGTACC
Organism: uncultured Acidobacteriota bacterium; assembly: GCA_937888665.1. Taxonomy (GTDB): domain Bacteria; phylum Acidobacteriota; class Vicinamibacteria; order Vicinamibacterales; family UBA8438; genus UBA8438. The sequence continues at coordinate 4,012 of CALBET010001243.1, read as the reverse complement.
TGGCGACCCGGGCCCCGGTCCTGGTGGCGCCGGCCATGAACACGAATATGTTCGATCACGAGGCGGTGGTGCAGAACCTGGCGACCCTGCGCGCCAGGGGGGTGCATATCGTCGGTCCGGGCGAGGGGTATCTGGCCTGCGGCTGGATCGGCAAAGGCCGGCTGGCAGAGCCGGCCGATGTCGTGGCCGCCACCGACGCGATCGTGCGGCCCGGCGCGAGCCTGGCCGGCCACCGTATCCTCGTCACGGCCGGGCCCACCTACGAAGATCTGGACCCGGTCCGCTACCTCGGCAACCGGTCCAGCGGACGGATGGGCCTGGCGGTTGCGGCCGAAGCGGTGCGGCGTGGCGCCCAGGTGGTGCTGGTGCTGGGCCCAAGCGCGCTGGATCCGCCGCGGGGGGCGGAGGTCGTCCGGATACGCAGCGCGGCAGAGATGCACGAGGCGGTGATGACGCGGGCGCCGGAGATGGACGCGGTGGTGATGGCGGCGGCCGTGGCTGACTACACCGTCAGTGGAGGCGCGCAGCCACAGAAGCTCAGCAAGCAGGCGGACCGCGACGAGCGGCCCCTGAGTGTGACGCTGACCCGTACGGCTGACATCCTCGCTGATCTGGGGAAGTGGCGGGCGGACCGGGCCCGCCCCATGCTGGTGGGCTTCGCGGCGGAGACGCACGATGTCGTCGCACGCGCCACGGCGAAGCTCGCGCGGAAGCGGGTCGACCTCGTGGTGGCGAACGACGTGTCTCGGTCTGACGCCGGCTTCGAGGTCGAGACGAACGCCGCCGTGCTTATTGATGCGGACGGCGCGACCCCGCTCCCGCTGCAACCGAAGACGGAGCTGGCCGCCGCCATTCTGGACCGCGTGGAGGCCCGCCTGCGTGAGGCGGTCGACGGGGCGGAACCCTCATGAACCGCCGTGACGCATTGACGGCGCACCTGGAGTTCTTCGAGGAACTCGGGGCCGAGGGGTTCAGCCGGGACCCCGCCTGGCGCTTTCGAGGCCCGGTGCCAGCCGAACCACGGTCGGGGGCGAATGAGCCAGCTCCGGTGGCGAATGAGCCAGCTCCGGTGGCGAATGAGCCGGCTCCGGGGGCGGCGTCCTCCACCGACGCGACGACACCGAACACCCTCACGCGCATCCGGGAGGAACTGGGCGACTGCACCCGCTGCAAGCTGCACCAGGGACGCACCACGCTGGTCTTCGGTGTGGGCCGTCCTGACGCTGACCTGCTGTTCGTCGGCGAAGCTCCCGGACGCGATGAGGACCAGCAGGGCGAACCGTTTGTCGGTCGCGCCGGTCAGCTGTTGACGAAAATCATCGAGTCGATCGGGCTCACCCGTGACCAGGTGTATATCGCGAATGTGATCAAGTGCCGGCCCCCCAACAACCGGAACCCCGAGCTCGATGAGGTGCGGACCTGCGAGCCGTTCCTGTTCCAGCAGCTGGATGTCATTCGCCCCCGTGTCGTGGTCGCACTGGGCGCCTTCGCGGTGCGGACGCTGCTTGGCAGCGACCAGTCGATTTCTCAACTCCGCGGCCAGGTCTTCGACTATCGTGGCGCGAAGCTCGTGCCCACCTTCCATCCCGCCTTCCTGTTGCGCAGCCCGGACCGCAAACGTGACGTCTGGGAGGACATGAAAAAGGTCCGCGCGCTTCTCGCGTGACCCCGCCCGCCCGCGTCGTGTCGGTGGCCGTCCCGGTGCCCGCGCTTGGGTGCCTCAGCTATGTCGTGCCGGTACATCTGCCAATGCCGGAGGTCGGCACGCGGGTGCTGGTACCGCTCGGCACGCGGGTGCTGACCGGGTGCGTCATTGCGTCTGACCCGACGTCTGACCCGGCCGACCTCAAGCCGTTGATCGACCTGCTCGATGCCACGCCCCTGCTGCCGGCCGATGTCGTGCGGCTGGCGCTCTGGGTGGGTGACTACTACGCGTCCGGCCCTGGCCCCGCGATTGCGGCCGCCATGCCGCCGAAGGCGTGGGTGGTGAGTGAGCGCCAGGCCCAGCTGACGGCGGCGGGCCGGGCCGCGTTGTCCGCGCCCTTGAGCGATGCGCGTCGCCAGGTGCTGGAGCTGCTCTCGGACGGCGCAGCACACCCGGTGGCGCGGCTGGCGCGAACCATCGCCGGGCGACAGCGCCCCGAAGAGCAGCGGCACGGCGGACTGCACGCACGGCTGACGACTTTGGCGCGCGACGGGCTCGTCACGCTGAGTCAGCCGCTCAAGGGCTCCCCTTCGGCGTTCAAGTCTGTCACCGTGGCCAGGACCACCGTGCAGGGGCTCGAGATGCTCGGGGGCGGCCAACCGCTGGGCGCCCGTCAGCTGGACGCCCTGCGGCTGCTGGCCGGGTCGCCGTCAGGCATTCCGCTCCCGGATCTGGAACGGCAGGGCATTTCGCGGGACACGGTGCGGCGACTCGCCTCGCGCGGCGCCCTCACCACGGTCCGTGAGGTGGTCGACCGAAACCCCTGGTCGAATTCGAGGCAGATCCTCACCCACGGTACCGTCTCTGCGAGCGATCCCGCGTTGGTCCTGACCGCTGAACAGCAACGGGCGGTCGACGACCTGGGCCCGGACGCCGGCACCGGCGCCTTCTCCGTGGCGCTGTTGCACGGGGTCACCGGGAGCGGCAAGACGGAGATCTACCTCCTGCTGGCGCGCGAGGCGGTGGCGCGGGGCCGGGAGGCGCTCATCCTGGTGCCGGAGATCGCGCTGACGCCGGCGGTCGCCACGCGCTTTCGTCGAGCGTTCGGCGACCGCGTGGCGGTGCAACACAGTGGCTTGTCGGAAGGGGAGCGACACGACCAGTGGCACCGCATCCGTCGGGGCGAGGTGGATGTCGTGGTGGGGACGCGGTCCGCGGTCTTCGCGCCGCTGCCGTCCGTGGGATTGATCGTCGTCGATGAGGAACATGACGCCTCCTACAAGCAGGAGGAGAGCCCGCGCTATCACGGCCGGGATGTCGCCGTGATGCGCGCCAAGCATGCTGGCGCCCTGGCGGTGCTCGGCTCGGCGACGCCGGCACTCGAGACGTATCGACACGCCGAGGCGGGTCGATACCGGCGTGTCGTGCTGTTGGAGCGCGTGCTGAGTCGCCCGTTGCCGACGGTGCGAATCATCGACATGCGGGAGGAGTATGCCGCGCACGGCCCGGATGTCGTGTTGAGCGGCCCGCTGGTCGACGCCCTCGGGGACCGTCTGACGCGGGGAGAGCAGGCGTTGGTGCTGCTCAATCGACGGGGCTTCGCCGCGTCGGTGTTCTGCCGGCAGTGCGCACGCAGCCTGGAATGCCCCAACTGCAGTGTCTCGCTCACATTCCATCGCCGGGCGGACCGCGCTCGCTGTCACTACTGCGGCTATTCACGGGCGCGCCCGGAGCGCTGCCCGGAGTGCGCCGGCGCCTATCTCGAGCAGGTGGGGTTCGGGACCGAACGGGTAGAGGCCGAAATCACGGAACGCTGGCCAGACGCCAGGGTGGCCCGGCTCGACCGCGATACGGTGCGCCGCCGGGGTGCGGCCGTCCGCTTGCTCGACCGTTTCGGCGGAGGCGCGCTGGACGTCCTGGTCGGGACCCAGATGGTGGCCAAAGGACACGACTTTCCGCGAGTCACCTTGGTGGGCGTCATTTCGGCCGACGTTGGGCTCGGCGTGGCCGATTTTCGCGCCGGGGAACGCACGTTTCAGCTGCTTACCCAGGTCGCGGGGCGAGCCGGCCGGGGGACGCTGCCTGGGGAAGCGATTATCCAGACGCTCTATCCCAATCACTACTGCATTCGGCACGCCTGCCGACAGGCGTACGGACCGTTCTTCGCCGATGAGATGGCGTTCCGCACGGCCATGCACTATCCCCCAGACGTCGCGCTGGTGAGCGCCGTGGTGCGCGCGGCCAGCTTCAATCAGGCGATGCAGGAGGCCGGGGAGCTGGCCAATGGAGCCAGGGCGCGAGCCCGCCGATTCACCGTGCTCGGACCCGCCTCCGCGCCGCTTGGTCGCCTGCGTGGGCAGTATCGCG
>CALBET010001242.1 GCA_937888665.1 uncultured Acidobacteriota bacterium | reverse complement strand
TCTCGGCCCGTGCCCACCAGGCCACCTCCGCCAGCCAGGCCAGTCCGAACAGATAGTTCACATACAGACCGCTGCCAGTGCGCACACCGGTCAGCGCCGCGGTCTGCGCTGCCGTTTCAGCCAGCGCAGTGGCCTGGCTCCAGCCGTAGTGCACCTGGAACGCCAAGACGACGTGGGCGGCGAACAGCACACAGCCGGCGGCCGACAACCAGCGGCCGGGGCGCGACAGTCGGGCCACCTGTGAGGCCGCATAGAGGCCCAACGCCAGCCAGATCGCGAGGCGGGTGAGCAGGTCGCCAGTCGCCACAGTCCCTCCACGCTATAATTTCGCGACTCGCACAACAAGGCGTCGGGCGTCGCTCTCGTGATCGGCGCTCCGGGGTCCGCTCGCCGTCAGGACCGTCGTCGTCCCGAGTCCAGAGCCGCGATCCAATGAGCGATCCGCCTCGTTACCGCATCCTTCAGAGCCTCGGACGGGGCGGGATGGGCAAGGTGTTCCTGGCCGAGGATACGCAGCTCGGCCGCAAGGTCGCCATCAAGTTTCTGACCGAGGCGCTCGAGGCGGACGCGACGGCGCGCGAAAGGCAGCTGCGCGAGGCCCGGTCGGCGGCGAGACATTTGAAGCAGTGCGGGCCGACCTGGCGCAGGTGCTCCAGGAGGCATCAAGGTCCCGGTGACGAGCGGACCGGACCGGACCCCGGTGTCGGATCGCACGGCGTTCGTGGGGAGGGAGTCGGAGCGAGCCGAGGCGCGCCGTCCTGGGCCAGCCGACGGCGGTGGCGCCGCTGTATCCCCTGGTCGTCGAGGGATTCGACACTGGCGTCGTGGTGACCCGTCACGGTCGCCTGTGGCAGATGCTGGCCGGAATCGCCGCCACCTGCGCGGAGCAGTGGGGCGCCGCCGAGGAGCACTTTGAGACCGCCATCCGGCAGGCGGCCGAGCTGCCGCACCGACCGGCCGAACCGGAGATCCGCCGCTGGTACGCCCGGATGCTGCTCGACCGCGCCCAACCCGGCGACCGCGACAAAGCCCGCTCGCTGCTTGGCGAGGCCATCGAGCGATTCCAGCGAATCGGGATGCCCCGATATCTGGAGTCGGCCCGGGCGACGCTCGGGGCATTCAACTAGAGTCAGGAGTGACGATGCTTTTCCCGTTCCGCCGTGTCCTCGTCGCGTGTGTCGTGTTCCTCACCTTTGCCTGTGCGGGTGGCGACGAGTCGGTCCCCGTGGGTGGCGCCCCGGTGGAAGGCGACGTCGAGCGCGCGCCGGCCTCGGTCCGCCTCTACGTTTTCGACTGCGGGCATCTGGGTATACCCGATCCCGGTCGGTTCTCGCTGCTGCCCAGCGAAGTGTCGAGGCTCGAGCTCTCGGTGCCCTGCTATTTGATTGCGCATCCTGACGGCACGCTGTTGTGGGACGCGGGGCTCTCCGACGATCTCGCTGAGGGGTCGCCTCACACGCAGGAAAATGGGACGGTGACCACCGTCACTACGACCCTGGCCGCCCAACTGGACGAGCTGGGTGTGATGCCGGCCGATATCACGTATCTGGCGCTGTCCCACATGCATTACGACCACGCCGGCAATGCCAACATGTTCGCCGACTCCACCTGGCTGGTGCAGCGGGCTGAGCACGAGGCGGCGTTCGGTGACGCGCAGGGATTTTTCGACCGCAGTCTCTACGCCGACCTGGAGACGGCGGAGACCGTGATCCTCGACGGCGACCATGACCTGTTCGGCGACGGGAGCGTGGTCATCATGTCAGCCCCCGGTCATACGCCTGGCCACCAGGTCCTCTTCGTCGACCTCGTCGAGACGGGACCGGTGGTCCTGAGCGGCGACCTGTATCACTTTCCGGAGAACCGGCTGCTCAAGCGGGTCCCGACGTTCAACTACGACGAAGCGCAGACCCTGAAATCGATGGATCTGGTCGAGGACATGCTGGCGCGCACCGGCGCGCGGCTCTGGATCGAGCACGATATCGCCGCGAACGAGCGGCTGGAGAAGTCTCCGGCGTACTACGAGTAGCGGCCCGAGCCGAGCGCGGCCTGCGCCGCGCGGTATTGCGCGAAGGTCGGCATGGTCTGATCGCGCGCCGACACGATCGGGTCGCTGATCGGCCATTCGACCCCGAGTGCCGGGTCGTTCCACAAAATACCCCCCTCGCCGTCTGGGTCGTAGGGGGCGTCCACCTTGTAGAGCATGTCAACCGGAGTGTCTCCA
>CALBET010001241.1 GCA_937888665.1 uncultured Acidobacteriota bacterium | reverse complement strand
GCACTGACGTGTTCAGTCAGGTCTTCATCCGCCGGCCGATTCTGGCCACCGTGTGCTCGCTGCTCATCGTGCTGGCGGGCGCCGTCGCCATTCCGACGTTGCCGGTGGCCCGGTATCCGGAACTCACTCCGCCCACGGTGATGGTCACGGCCTTTTACACGGGGGCCAACGCCCAGGCGGTCGAGAGCGCGGTCACCACACCGCTCGAGCAGGTGATCAACGGCGTCGAGGGCATGCTGTATATGACCTCGTCCAGCACCAGCAGCGGATTCAGCACGATTAACGTCGTCTTCGAGATTGGCCGCGACCCGGATCTCGCGGCGGTTGAGGTCCAGAACCGGGTGACGCAGGTGCTGGGCCGTATGCCGGTTGAAGTCCGCAACAACGGGATCACGGTCCTGAAGGTCTCGGCCGGGTTCATCGGAGGCCTCGCGTTCTACTCGGACGACGGTCTCTACGACCAGCTGTTCCTCAACAACTACATGGACGTGTATGTCCGGGATGCGCTCAAGCGCGTACCTGGGGTGGGTGACGTCCAAACGTTTGGCGAGCGTCGGTACGCCATGCGCCTCTGGCTGGACCCGGAGCGGCTGGCCGGCCGCCGGCTGACCGCTGGTGACGTCGTCAACGCGCTGCGCGAGCAGAACGTGCAGGTCGCCGCCGGGAGCGTGGGGCAGGCGCCCGTGGCGGCCGGGCAAACCTACGAGTTCAGCGTGCGCGCCGAAGGGCGCTTGACCGAGGTCGAGCAGTTCGAGCGGGTGGTCGTCAAGGCTGGCGCGGATGGCACGCTGGTGCGGGTGCAGGACGTCGGTCGGGTCGAACTGGGCGCCGAAAGCTACGCGTCAGACCTCCGGTATACCGGTCGGGAAGCGGCGGGTATGGGCATTCAACTCCTGCCGTCGGCCAACGCGCTCGAGGTCTACGACGCCGTGCTGGCCGAGATGGAGCGCCTGGAGCAGAACTTTCCCCCCGGCATGCACTGGGAACTGGCGTTCGAGCAGGTCAGCGTGATTCGCGAGTCGATCGTGGAGGTGGTGAAGACGCTGGGTGAAGCGATCGTGCTCGTGGTGCTCGTGCTGTTCCTGTTCTTGCAGAACTGGCGGAGCACCCTGATTCCAGCCATCACGATTCCGGTGTCCCTGATCGGCACCTTTGCGTTCATGCGTCTGTTCGGGTTCTCGATCAACACGCTGACCCTGTTCGGCGTGGTGCTCGCGACAGGCACGGTGGTGGACGACGCCATCGTGGTGGTCGAGAACATCGAGCGGCACATGCGGGAGGATGGCAAGAACGCGCTGGACGCGTCCATCGACGCGATGCGCGAGGTGTTCGGTGCCGTGGTGGTCATTGGCATCGTCTTGGTCGCGGTGTTCGTTCCGGTGGCGTTCTTTCCGGGCACGACCGGCCAGATGTATCAGCAGTTCGCCATTACGATTGCGTGCGCCGTGACGCTCTCTGTGTTTACCGCCGTGACCCTGACCCCGGCGCTGTCGGCGATGCTGCTCGATCGTGAACCACGCACACCAGGGCCATTCTTCCGTGCGGTCAATTGGGTGATTGATGGCGGCACCCGGTTGTACGTGCGTTTCGTGCGCGGCGCGTTGCGCTGGCGCTGGGCGGTGCTGGTCGCGTTCGCCGCCGGCCTGGTCGCCACGTGGGCGGTCTATCAGGCCGTGCCGACAGCGTTCGTGCCCAACGAGGACGAGGGCTATCTGATGGCCATCGTGCAGGCGCCAGGTGGATCCTCGCTCGAGTACACCGTGGGCATCATGCGGCAGGCGGAGGCGGTGCTGTCCGCGCAGCCAGAAGTGGCGGGGGTGTTCGCGGTGGCCGGTTTCAGCTTCACGGGACCGGCCTCGAACCAGGGCATGATGTTCGCGTCGCTCAAACCGTTTGACGAGCGGCGCGACCCGTCGCAGTCGCTCGCCTCGGTGGTCGACCGGGTCCGCCCGGCGCTGCTCGGTGGTATCACCGGTGCGCTGGTCATTCCCGTCGTGCCACCCGCGATTCAGGGCCTCTCCCAGCTTGGCGGGTTCCAGTTCGAGGTGCTGGACCAATCGGGCGGTGACATCGCGAATCTGGCCAGCCTCACGTCTCAGATCATGGGCCGTGCCAATGCCTCAGGCCGCGTCGCGGGGGCGTTCAGTAGTTTCACGGCCAACGATCCGCAGCTTGTGGTCGAGATCGACCGCGACCGGGCGCGAAGCCTGGGGCTTCCGATTAGCGAGATCACCGGCGCCTTGCAGGTGTTACTGGGCTCGCAGTATGTGAACGATTTCGACTTCAACAATCGTGCGTACCGAGTCTACGTGCAGGCAGATCAGGAGTTCCGCGGCGAACCATCCGACCTCATGAGCTACTACGCGCGGGCGTCCAACGGGGAGATGGTGTCACTCGACACGGTGGTTCGCGTGCGAGAAGAGACGGCGCCGGCCGTCATCAGCCACTTCGATCTCGTGCGGTCGGCCGAGATCACGGGCGCGGCCGTTCCGGGCGTTAGCTCCGGGCAGGTGCTCGCCGTCATGGAGGAGATCGCCCGTGAGGCGCTGCCCGCCGGGTTTGGATTCAAGTGGGCCGGGCAGTCTCTCGAAGAGATCAAGGCCGGATCGACCGCGGTCTACATCTTCGCGCTGAGCATCGTGCTCGTGTATCTCGTGCTGGCCGCGCAGTATGAGAGCTGGGTGCTGCCGCTCATCATTTTGCTGGGCGTTCCGCTTGCGGTCCTTGGGGCGCTCGGGGCGCAGTTTGCGCGGGGCCTGGACAACGACATCTTCTGCCAGGTCGGCCTGGTGATGCTCATCGGACTGGCGGCCAAGAACTCCATCTTGATCGTCGAGTTCGCGGAGCACTTGCGGAAAGAGGGGTGGTCTATCGCGGCGGCCGCGGCTGAGGCCGCGCGGATCCGACTACGGCCTATCCTGATGACGTCGTTGACCTTCATCCTGGGCGTGATGCCGCTGGCGCTGGCCACGGGCGCCGGCTCGGGCGCACGCAACTCGGTCGGCACGACCGTCGCGGGAGGCATGATTGCCTCGACGTTCCTGTCGGTCATTTTTATTCCGGTCCTCTACGTCGTGCTGCGGTCGGTTGCGCCGGGTCAGAGCGAGCGGGGGAGGCACCGTGAAGCGACCCAGGAAGCGGGAGGCGCGCATGCGTAGAGTGATGGGGGCGCTGCTCGTCGTCCTCGCGGCCAGTGTGGGCGGCGGGCTGGCGCAGGAGCGCGCGCCTCGCCGGGTCGGATTCGACGAGGCCGTGCGGGAGGCGATGGCACGCAACCCCACGGTGGCGCGTGCCGCGACGGCGATTGGCCGGGCCGAAGCGATTCTGTCCCAGGCGCGTGCGGTGACGCGGCCGTCGGTCACGGCACGCGTGAACAGCACGACGGTTGACACACCCGTCGCCTTCGACGACGACGTGATTCAGCCGCGGCACCAGGTCACCTTCGCGCCCAGCGTCAGCATACCGATTCTGGCGCCCGCCCGGTGGGCGGCCACCGCGCAGGCGCAGGACCAGACCGCGGTGGCGGCCGACTCAGCCGACGAGGTCCGTACGCAGATCGCGGTGGCGGCCGCGCAGACGTATCTGGCCATCGTGTCGTCGCAGCGGCAAGTCAGCGTCGAGGAGCGGTCGCTCGAGACGGCGCGGGCCCATCTGGCCAATGCCGAGCGCCGGCTCGAGGCAGGCGCCGGTAGTCGTCTCAACATGCTGCGGGCGGCACAAGAGGCGACGGCCGGAGAGGCCCGAATCGAGACGGTGCAGTTCGAGCTTCGCAGCGCTCAGGAGGCGCTGGGCGTCCTGCTGGCGGAGAACGGCCCGGTGGACGCCGCCGGGGAACCCACGTTCGTGGTGCCGTCGACGCTGGACGAGTCGGTGTGGATGAACGCGAGGCCGGACATCAAGACGCAGGGCACCATTATCCGTGCGGCCGACCGGGTCGTGCGTGACAGCTGGAAGGACGTGGGCCCCTCGGCGACGCTGTCGTTCGATCCGCAGTACGTCGTGCCGGCGGGGATCTTCCAGCCCTCGCGGTCATGGCGCTTTACCGCCTCGCTCGTCCAACCGATCTTTCAGGGCGGTCTGGAACGTGCGGTGCGCAAGCAACGCCAGCTGGCGCTGATGGACGCGCGACTGGCGTTCACCCAGCTGGAGATTCAGGCGCGGTCCGAGGTGCGGCTGGCTCGACAGGCCGTGGCCAGCCGTCAGCGCGCACTGCTGATCGTTCGTCGATCAGCGGAGCAGGCCGAGGAAGTGCTGCAGATCACCACGGTCGCCTACGAGCTCGGGGCGACGACGAACATCGAAGTCATCGACGCGCAACGGTCGGCACGCGACGCTGAGACGGCCGCGGCCTTCGCGCAGGACGGCCTGGAGCAAGCACGCCTGAACCTGCTGGTGGCGATCGGCCGCTTCCCCGAGTAGCAACCCGTAGGGCTACGACCGGCTCAACCGTTGTTGCGGGCGGCTCCTGACCGTCGAGACAAGAGGCGCGATTTCTTGGATTGACACTCGACCCAAAAATTCGGCACTCGGCGCTCGCCTCGGTGCGAACCGGTGCGTGTCGCAGCCGCGGTCTACCCTCCGGCGATGCGCGGTATCAGGTACACCTCGCTGTCGGCGCGGATCGGCACGTAGTCCGGGTCGTTGTAGATGTCGCCGTCGACCGCCACGGCCATTCCGCCGAGGCGGTCGACGAGCGCTGGATAGCGCCGCGCCAGTTCGCTCAGCAGTTCGGCCACCCTGGGCGCGTCGATCACGACCTGGTCAACGCCTGCGATTGACGCCAATCCGCTGGGGAGAAACACCGTCGCCATAGATTTGCCGCTCGGACAGAGCCGAGCCGGCTTGCGGCGGGCTCCGCGGTTCCGCAATGCGATTGCCTCAGGCGGGCTCGTGGCTCTCGATCGCGGCGAGTACCCGCGGCGGTGACATCGGGAGCTCGGTGAACCGTATGCCGGTCGCGCCCCGCATCGCATTGGCCACGGCGGCAAGGGGCGGCACGATAGGCACTTCGCCGACGCCGCGTACGCCGTATGGATGCGACGGGTTGGCTACCTCCACGATGACCGTGTCGATCATGGGCAGGTCAGACGCCACAGGCATGCGGTAGTCCAGGAATCCGGGGTTTTGCAGGCGCCCGCGCTCGTCGTAGAGGTAGGCCTCGTTGAGCGCCCATCCGATGCCCTGCGCGGCGCCCCCTTGCATCTGACCCTCGACGAAGCTCGGATGCAC
>CALBET010001240.1 GCA_937888665.1 uncultured Acidobacteriota bacterium | reverse complement strand
CCGTCCTCGGCACCGTGCGAGAGTTGTGGCGGACGGCCGACTATCTCGTGTCGTTCCTGATTCTGCTGTTCAGCATCGTCGTCCCCGTGACGAAGGGCGGCATGCTGCTGGCGTCGCTGTCTTCAATGCCGGACGCGGCGAGGCGAAGACTGGTGTGGTTCGTCGACCTGATTGGCAAGTGGTCGATGGCTGATGTCTTCGTGGTGGCCGTGTTCCTGGCGTTTCTGGCGACGCGCGATCAAGCGCAGACAAACAGCTTCAGCGTTCCTGTCCTGATTACGCAGGTGGACGTGAACATGGCCACCCGGCTGACGTCCTCCCTCGGCCCTGGGTTCTACTACTTTCTGGGCTACTGCCTCTTCTCGGTGCTGTGGACACAGGTGCTGAAACATCAGCGGTCCGTCAACGCGGTCTGATCACCCTCTGAACATCGTCTTCAGGCGGAGCTGCGAGTACCAGCGACTACAGTTCCCGCCAGGACGCGGCCGAAAATGACGTGCCAACCAGGGTCCCGTTGTTGGTGATGGACGCATTGCCCCGCATGGCGCTCGCGGTCACCAGGTCGCTGACGCTGGCCGCGTCCTGGATGATGAGTTGTCCCCGCAGCGACACATTTCCGGCCAGGCTGGCCTGTTCCCGCACCAGGATCTGCGCTTCGGCGCCCACCTGATCCTTTCCACCGGTCATCTGTAGATCCCGATCCGTCACGAACAGTAGACCAGGCGTGTCGGCCTCGATCTTGCCGTTCCCGCTGATGTCGATGTCGCCTTCCGCGACCAGCGTGACGTTCCACGGATTCCCGCTGGTGCCGATATTGCCCGTGATCGTCAAGCCCGTCTCGGCATAGAAGGTTCGATCATCCGCGTTGGCCCCGAGGGCGGTGGCGCGCCATCCGTTGGCACCGTCGTAGATCCATGTATAGCCTGCGGCGGCGCAGGCGCCGTGGTCGGCCGAGGCGTCGCAGATGACGGCGGTCGTCGCGTCCGTGATCTGGCCCGCGCTTGTGAGGATAAGGTCGGCCAGCCCACGGTAGTCGCTCGCGTGGACGTCCATGACCGGGATCGGCAGGGCTGCACCACTGGTCGAGCCGCCGATGTTCGGGTTGCCCACCTCGGTGTAGCCTCCGCCGGCCGTCGCATTACCGTCGATGTCGGCGCTGCCGCCAACCTCTAGACCGCCGTTTGAGTGCACGTGACCGTTCGTGCCGAGCACGGAGGGGTGGCCTTGCACAATCAGGTCGCCGTCGCTGAGGAGCGCCGGCGCCGCGATTGGTACGATGACGACTTCCAGCGTCGTGGTCGTCCCGTTGTCGGCGAACCCAGTCGCCTGGATGAGCACACGACTGTTGGCGTCGACCGTCGGCTGGCCGTCCTCGCCGATGCGAAGCTGGTCCGCCGGGTCGAGCGCGAAGCCGCGATTCGGGTCGTCTTCGTCCAGCAGCCTCACCGAGTATGCGGCCTGGTTGGGCCCGGCGAGTACCAGGCGGGTCGGCGGCCGCGGGATTCCGAGGGCTTCCAGACTGCCATTGTCGGCGTCCGTGGCTGGCGTGCCGCCAAGGCCGTCCGGTCCAAGCAGCAGGTTCGTGACCGCTGCGGACGGCGTGGCAAAGCCGTTCGCCCTCCACTGTCGGAGGGAGCGAAGCGTCAGGTCTGTCGCGTGATTCGCCCCGGCCTCGGCCGCCGCGCTGGCCCGTGCCGCCGATTCGTGGTTAATGGCAACGGCGGACTCCGTCTGGGCGCTGACCCAGAGGCCGGAACTCGCCGCCGATACGATGAGCAGCAACATGAGCACGCCCATGAGCGCCATGCCGCGCTCGGACGAGAGGCCAGTCCGCCGCTGCTCCTCAGACATGGCTTGCAGGCTCAGCGGACCCGTATTCGCACCTCGGAGGTCAGGGTGACGGTATCCGCGGCGCCGCTCGCTCGGTTCCCGCTCGGCGACTCCGCGGTGACGCTGACCTGCACGAAGGCCGCGGCGGCCGCCGTGTTGGTCGGTGTGCGCGTGGCGTCCAGATAGCTGAACTGGAGACCGGTGATGACGCCGTCGGTCATCGGGGTGGGCAGGCCGCCGAGGTTGTTGTCGAGCAGGGTGATGGCCTTGGCGGCCTGGTCGTGCGCAATCGTGACGTCCTCGCCCGCTTCGTCGCACGTACCGCCCACCCCGCCCACCAGCCCGTTGGGCGGATTGACGTCGGCCTGCAACCGGAGGTCGTCCATCAGCCCATTGCCGTTGGGGTCCAGCCGGACGGCCTGGAATTGGAGCGCCACGCCGGGGCAGTCGGTCGTTGCGACGTCGTAGGGATTGGCGCCAGCCGCGCGCAGCGTCGTCTCCACCCACTCGAGCGCGAACCGCGCCTCTTCCTGAGTCAGCGCGTTGTCGAGTTGGGTCGTGTAGCCGCGCGAGACCTGTTCCGTGACCGCCAGGGCGGCGCCCATCGCGGTCACGGTGACCATCATCGACACCAGGAGCTCGGCGGTCAAGAATCCGCGGGCGTCTCTCACGCGGCGCGCCGGTGACGGCTGCCGGCGAGGGTCGAGGCGAGTCACCATTGCCGAATCACCGTGGTCAATTCGACGACCTTGGCCATCCGCACGTCGGTCTGTCGAGGGATGAGGCGGACCGTGACCAGGCGGGTGGTGTCCGTCGGGCCGGCCTCCACACGCCAGCGGCGGGTGTAGCTGGGGTCCGGAAAGTCAAAGTAGTTTTGGACATTCAGGTCGAGCGGGTCCGGCGCCCCGGAGATCTGCACGCTCGGGTTGGTGCCGAAGTTCGCCTTCATCAGCTCTTCCGTCTTGGCGCTCGCGAGGCGGGTGGCCGAGGTCGTTTCGCGGGCCGCCACCTGGACCTGCATCGTCAGGGCCATGAACTGGGCTGCCCCCAGCAGCCCCACCGTCATGATCGTGACCGCGATGAGGGTTTCGGCCAGCGTCAGGCCCTCTTCGCCTCGCCGTGAGCTCCGGGTGGTCACAAGCTCTCCACCCGACCCGCCGCCGTGATCCTGACGGTGCGTGATTCACCGTGGTCGGTCACGACGATCGATGTCGGCAGTGGTCCCAGTCGGGACGTCATGCGACCGGTCGGCGAGATATCGATGTCGGGCGTGTTGACAGCGAGGCTGAGGTTGCCCCGGAGCACCATGACCGGTCCGTCGAGGTTCGGTTCGACGGTGTTGTCGCGGTCGGGGTACGGATAGGTGTCAGCCGAACATCGGTCGACCGCATCATCGATCGCCGGCGTGTCGACCAGTTGCACCACGCGCAACTGTCCTGGTGAGGGGCAGTTGAACCGGATCCGCATGGTCTCGTTCGAGGTCACCGCGCGGAGCCGTGCGGCCCGGATCTGCCCGGCGATTTCCCGGGCCGCCGACTTGAGCTCGTATCGGCGGAAGGTCGTGGACATGCCTGGAAGCGCCATCACGGCCGCCATCGAGACGGTCAAGACGACTAAGAGTATTTCCGGAAGACTGAATCCACGGTGTGACACGCGCATTGATCGGCTCCTGACTCGGTTGGCCCAACGCCGGGGGTCAGCCACCAATAGAGCACGGGGCGTGCCAGGTGTTTAGAGTTGTCTTAATGTATTCAAAGTCCATTAGAGTCTTTATCAGAACGTCAATTGTTGAAATTATTACAAATCTGTCATTACTGTTCTGTTGTGAGAATGCCGAAGCCGTCGACCGAGGCGCGCGGCACGCGTTGGCCGGGGGGTAAGCATGCGTCGAGGGAAGCGCGGAGCCTGGGCCGGCGCACCATCCGCGTGGCGCTATGGGGCGGGGAAGAGCAGGGACAGATCACGTCGAGTGACACCATCGCCGCCGGTAGCCGTCGGGCTCACCGCCTGGCGTCGAGTCACCCAGAGAGGAGCGCAACGTGTGCCGTTCCACGCGATGGTGACGCGTGAGGCGGCGCGCTATCATGTCGACGCACGCCATGTCTTTGCCACGCCCAACGCGTAGGGCCCGTCTGTGCGCTTCACGCGCGCTGGTGTGTAGCCTGCTGGTGCTGCTGGTGTCGTTCGCTGCGGCGGCGCAGCCGTTGCAGCTCGTGCACCTGGCCGAGGGGCGTCTCACGGTGGCCGCGCACGACGCGGCGCTGCGCGCGCTCGTCGAAGAGATCTCGCGAGAGAGTGGGTTGCTGCTGGAAGGGGAGGACGCGTTGCAGGGTGAGGTCACGGTTCGGTTTCGGAGGCAGACGGTCGAGGATGGCCTGGCGTTGATTCTGAGCGGGTGGCGCTACACGTTCACGTCAGAGCCGCGCGTGGCGCCCGATGGCAGTCCGGCATTGCCGCTGACCCGGCTTCGCGTGTTGGGGCCGCGCGCGGCGTTCGCTGCTCCGGGCGGCGCGGCCCCGTGGGCGCCCGACCAGGTGCCGGATCCGCTGTCGGACCGGGGTGTGGACCGGACGTCCCGCCAGACGCTCGACACGCTGGAGGTCATCGCCGCGCTTCTGGCGAGCGCCGACCTGACCGACGTACGACGAGCCGGGCTGGCGGCGCTGCGCGATCCGGACCGCGAGGTTCGAGCGACCGCAGTCCGCGCGCTGGCCGCGCGCGGCGGTGACGACGCGGTCGGCTTGCTGGAACTTGCCCTGCGCGATCCCGAACTTGGCATCCGCCGGGACGCCATCGAGGCGCTCCGCGAGATTGGCGGAGACCGGGCTGCGCGCGGATTGACCGCCGCCCTCCACGACCGCGCGGGGCATCTTCGACTCCAGGCGGTGGATGCGCTCGGCGCCATCGGCGGACCCACCGCCGTGCAGCTTCTCGACTACGTCCAGGCCGTCGATCGCGACGCGACCGTGAGGGCTGCCGCCGTCGAACATCTTGCCGTCCTGCGAGCAGGCCGCTAGCGTGCCGCTCGCCTCGCTCGACCAGGTTTCGATTGCCCACGGGCACTTGCCGTTGCTCGAAGCTGCCAGTTTCCGGATCGAGGCGGGTGATCGAGTCTGCGTCATCGGGCGGAACGGCACCGGCAAGTCCACCCTGCTCCAGTTGATCGCCGGGCGACAGCCCCCCGATCAGGGGAGCGTCCGACGCGAACGTGACGTGCGGGTCTCGCTGCTGGCGCAGGATGTGCCGTTGTCGTCGGACCGCCCGGTCTTCGATGTCGTCGCGGAGGGGTTGGGAGACCTGGCCGAGCTTGTGTCCACCTATCATCGCGCCGCGACGGCGGTGGCCGCCGGCTCCACACCGGCCCGGCTCGACGCGCTGGGTCGGCTGCAACAGTCTCTCGAGGAGCGCGACGGCTGGCGGGTCGAACAGCGCGTCGAGCTGATCATCGAGCGGCTGCGACTGCCGTCCGAGGCCGTGGTCAACACGCTGTCTGGCGGCTGGCGGCGGCGGGTCTTGCTGGCGCAGGCGCTGGTCGGGCAGCCGGAGGTCCTGCTGCTCGACGAGCCGACCAATCACCTCGACATCGAGGCGATCGACTGGCTCGAGGCGTTCGTCGTCGACTACCCGGGCGCGGTGGTGGTGGTGACCCATGACCGTCAGTTCCTGCGACGCGTCGCCACGACCATTGTCGAGATTGACCGGGGACGGCTGACCTCCTGGCCGGGAGACTACGAGAACTACGAGCGCCGTCTCGAGGAGCGGCGAGCGGACGAGGCGGTGCGCCACGCGCGGCAAGACAAGCGACAGGCCGTCGAGGAGATCTGGATTCGACAAGGCGTCAAGGCGCGGCGCACCCGCAACGAGGGGCGGGTCAAGGCGCTGATGGCGATGCGCGAGGCACGGGCGGACCGACGCATCGAGATCGGTCGCGTCCGGCTGAAGCCGGTGACCGCCGAGGCGTCGGGGCGCCTGGTGTTCGAAGCTGAGGGCGTCGTCAAATCGTTCGACGGGACCTTGGTGATTCCTGAGCTCAACCTGCGGGTACTCCGAGGTGACCGGGTGGGACTGATTGGCCCCAATGGCGCCGGCAAGACGACGTTGCTGCGTTTGTTGCTGGGTGATCTGGAGCCTGACCAGGGGAGCATCCGCCGCGGCACCAACGTACAGATCGCCTACTACGACCAGCAGCGCGAGCAGCTCGATGTCGAGCGCACCGTGTTCGACGTGGTCGGGGAGGGCAACGAGACGGTGACCGTCAACGGCGAGTCCCGTCACGTGCATGGCTATCTGCGGGACTTCCTGTTCTCGCCCGAGCGCGCCCGGTCGCCGGTCAAGTCGTTGTCTGGGGGTGAGCGGAATCGGTTGCTGCTCGCGCGGCTGTTCACGCGTCCGGCCAACGTGCTTGTGCTCGATGAGCCGACGAACGACCTGGACCTCGAAACCCTGGAGTTGCTGGAGTCTCAGCTTGTCGAGTGGTCCGGCACGGTGCTGCTCGTCAGTCATGACCGGGTGTTTCTCGACCACGTGGTGAGCAGCACGGTGGTATTCGAGTCAGGCGGTCAGGTACGGGAATACGTCGGTGGCTATCAGGACTGGCTGCGGCAACGTCCGGTGGAGTCGACGGCGGCGCGTCCAGCTCGTCGGAACGTGGACCGTGCGGGGGCCGGCGCACCGGGTGCGTCGGGCGGCGTGGGGGTCGCCGCGCCGGCGCGTCTGTCCTACAACGAACAGCGAGAACTGG
>CALBET010001239.1 GCA_937888665.1 uncultured Acidobacteriota bacterium | reverse complement strand
CAGGGCGTCGAGCACCGACTCGGCGGCCTGCGCCACGGGGGGCGCCTCGTCAGGAAACCTACACGGATTTCCCGCGACCGGCGATCGGCCAGACCACCTCGACCGTGTCGCCACGGACGCCATAGAGCTGGTCATAGAGGTTCACCACCGGGTCGCAGTGCGACACGATGACCTCCAGCTTGTCCCCCACCGCGTAGGTGCGGCTGGCGTTGTCACCGTATCGGATCGACCCGTACTCGTCCGACCCGGACGTGTAGGTCATCCCCGTCTCGCCCTTGATGATCGGCCATGGCTGATTGATGGTGTTCGCCTTGGCCCCGGCGTCGGTCGTCGCGCGCCCCTCGTACTGCGCGTTCAGCACCGTCGTCATCACCGTCAGCGCCGGCGCGAAGTCGTTGTAGACCTCCGCGTTGTCAGCCCCGCCGATGGACAGATACTGGGCATCCATGAAGACATAGCTGCCCACCTGCACGTCGGTCAGTCCCGCGGTCTCATGGTCAATGTTGTAGGTGCCGGTGCCACCGCCGCTGAAAATGCCAGTGTCGAGCCCTGAGCGGTGCATCTGCACGAACGTCTCGGCCGCGGCCTCCAGGCTCGACAAGGCACGCGTCCGGCGCTCGGTGAACCCGGTCACGTGCTGGGCGCCACCGTCGTAGCACAGTATCCCGCGCAGCCTCAGCCCCGGCAGGGTGTCGACCAGCTGGGCCAGCGCGAGCGCCGGTGCACCCGCGGTGATGCCGCTGCGATGCCCGCCTGGATCAACATCGACGACGATGTCGGCGACCACGCCCGCCTCTTCGGCCGCGGCCGACAGGTCCCGCGCGTTGGCCGGTGTGTCGACCGCCTGGATAAACCCGGTGCACCACTTCTTCAGATGCATCGCGCGCCGAATCTTGCGCGGCGTGACATTGACCGTGGTCATCAGGATCTGCTCGATGCCATGCTCGAACATCACCTCCGCCTCGCTGATCTTCGCCGTGCAGATGCCCACCGATCCTCTCGACACCTGCAGCCGCGCGATCGCGGGACACTTATGCGTCTTCGCGTGGGGCCGAGTGGCGATCCCGTTGCGGGCGACCACGTTCTGCATTCGGTCGAGGTTCCCCTCCATTCGGTCCAGGTCGACAATCAGGCACGGGGTATCCAGATCCCACTTGGAGATGCCCTCCTCCAACCGCTCGTTGAACGCCATCTTGCGCACCTCGGCCTCCGTGTAGCCGTGGACGGTGCGCGGAATCCAGACCGACGCCGCCCCGGCGCCGGCGGCATGCAGGAAGTGACGACGGGACAGGGATTCGGTCATGGGGCGATCCTCTCGCACCGGGCGCCATACCGCAAGGCTTTCGATGAAGAGAGGCCCGGGCCGGTCCGACGCCTTATCGAAAGACTTCACTCATGGGACGGCCGGAATAGCCGGTCATTTCCAGATACCCGCGTCCACTGACCTCTCGCTCGCCTATCCGGCCGCTCACGGCCACGGCGCCCTCCCAGTAGGTGACGCCGGTGGAATTCGCGGTATCGAGTTCCTGCGCGTCGACGAGCGCGTCGACGGTGAGCGTGGCCTGCCGCGACGGCACCTGGATCTGCCAGTCGACTGGATAGGAGGCGTCGCTCGAGGGCGACGTCCAGCGGCGGCCCGGCACGAGGACGACCTGGTCGTGGTCAAGACCGTCGGTCGTCCCATCGGGGTCCACCCACGTACCGGACGAGAAGGCGTCCGGCTGACCGTCGCCACGGCGGAACTTGTAGATCATGAGGTCTGTGCCGTCGTCGAGCTGCAGTGAGAACCAGTCCCACCCGACTTGCCCAGGCTCGAGAAACGTGGTCCCGAACTCGTGGTCCATCCAGCTCGTGCCGGTGACGTCGAGCCGATCGTCACCCAACCGCAGTTGCCCGGTGGTCGGCATCCGGGTCAGCGAGTAGTAGTGCGAGGCATTGCCAGGTTCGGCGCCCTTGCGGCTGAGACCGGCGTCGCCGTGGGCGGTCGGAGACTTCCCCGGCTCGAGTCGCAGGTCGACGCCGAAGCTCCCATCGACCGCCTGCAGGCGATGGGTCTCGCCGTCGACGTCGGCGCGCCAGTCGCCGTTCCAGACGTCGAGTGTGCCCTGCCTGGCCCCGGCCCAGCCAACGCCGCCGCGGTCGAACCGCTCGGCGGTCAGATGCTGTTCCGCCGACACGTCGGTCACCGCGAGGTGCGCCATGTGGAGATCCCGGACCGCCCAACGGGAGGGGTTCGTGGGCGCCGGGTCGACGCCGATCCGGAAGAAGGTCACCTGATAGCCGAAACGGCGGCCGTTCGCCGCGTCCAGATTACCGGTGTAGTACCACCATTCGATGCGGTACTCGGGGTGGCTCCCGTGGTCGCGCGGAAACTGCAGGGTGTACCCCGGTTCGGCCAGACGCCAGCCGTCCGAGGTCACGAGCGCGGGGTCCTGGGCGAGAAGCACCGAGACGGATCCGCAGCCAAGCAGGACCGCGGCCATGCACAACCGGGCGAGGGCGGCCCTGAAAGGCCTTGCTACGGGGGCGGCGAGGGCGGCCCTGAAGGGCCTTGCTACGAGGGCGGCGAGGGCGGCCAGGCATTGGAAAACGGCACCCCACACGGGCTTGGCCGCCGAAGCTCGTGGGCGACGGAGCGAGCGAAGGCGGGTCATCGCGCCGCCTCTCCGCCAAAGCTGGTGGCGACGCGCGCGGGGTAGAGGCCGGCGAGGGCCGTGGCGACGGCCACCAGCAGGGTGGACCGCACCAGAAACCACACGGGAAGGCTGAACTGGATGGTCCAGCCGAAGCTCTGGACGTTGATGACGTAGATCAAGATCAACGACAGCACGACCCCGACGGCGAGGCCCAACCCCTGGCTCAGCACGCCGAGCATCGTCGCTTCGATCACCACCATGCGCCTGATCTGCCGGCGGCCTGCGCCGACCAGGCGCAGCATCGCCAGCTCCTCGCGCCGCTCCAGCACCAGGGTCAGCAACGTGGTCGCCACTCCCATGATGGCCACGAAGATGGCGATCGCTTCGAGGGCGTAGGTAATGGCGAAGGTCGCGTCGAAGATGCGGATCACCTCCGCGCGCAGCGTCGCGTTGGTGTTGATGAACAGGCGGTGATCCGGACCGAGGGCCGCGAGCAGCTCCTCACGAACCGTTTCGGGGTCCGCCTCCGGCGTGAGGTAGACGGTCAAGCCGCCGGGACGCTGGGTGCCGTAGTGGCGGGCGAATGTCGGCCGGTCCATGACCACCAGGCCGCGGTCGCTCGAATAGTCGTAGTAGATCGCCACCACCTGGAACGGACGCGCACCCTGCGGCGTGTCGAGCTCGATCGTGTCCTCCACCGACACGCCCTGCTTCAGCGCGAAGGCCTCGGACACCACCACCGCGTCAGCCCCCACCGCCTTCGCCATGGCGGCACGACCGTCGGCGGGCTCCTTGAACAGCAGTCCACCGTGCTCCAGCAGCACCTCGAAGGTGCCGGCGCCCAGGATGATGAGGTCGCCGTCTGGACCATACGGCAGGTCAACGGTCCGAAACTGGTCGATGGCCGTGACCGCCGGGTGCGCCGCCACCCGTTGCTCGGCGTCGGCGGAGATGGTGGGGGACGGTCCTGCCGGTCCACGACCCGCCGCGGCCACGAAGAGATCCGCGCGCAAGGTCTGCCCCACCCAGTAGGTGACCGTCTCGCGAAAGCTGCCGATCATGATGGCGATGGCGGCCAACATCGCCAGGCTGACGACCAGCGCCGCCACCGACACGGTGAGACGCCCGATGGACGCTGACAGATTCGCGTGCGCCAGCATCCCCTCAACCTTGAACCAGCGCACCAGGACCCCACGCCCCACGCGGCGGAGGAGGGCCAGCAAGACCGGCACCAGGGCGGCGGCGCCGCCGATCACGGCGAGCGTCGCGGCGAGACCATACAGCGGCAGCCCGCCGACAGGGTCCAACGTCGCGAGCCATCCTCCGAGCCCGAAGAACGCGGCGGCCACCAGAGCGGCCCGTCTGGACCGCCGAGGATCGTCCTGCGAGGCGAGGCGATCGGCCCCGCGCACGGCGGCGATCGGGGTGACCCTCGAACCCTCCAGCGCCGGAATGGCCGCGGCCGCCAGCGCCAGTGGCATCGCCACGCCGAAGGCCAGCAGGACGTCAACCAGCGTGAGCGGCGGCACGGTGGCGGCGGAGGTGATGTAAAGCGCGTTGACCGTCGTCGAGGTGAGACGTACCGCCCCCTGCGCGAGCAGCCACCCCGTGGGGAGTCCGACGGTGGCGCCGACGGCGGCGAGGAGCGCCGCCTCGCCGAGAAACAGACCGAGCACCGTGCGGCGGGTGGTCCCCAACGCCCGTAACGTCCCGATCTCGCGGCGCCGTGAAATGACCGACACCGCCACCGTGTTGTAGACGAGAAACAGGCCGACCACCAGCGCAATGTAGGACAGCGCGGTCAGATTGAAGTGAAACGCCGCGAGCATCTTCTCGACCTGGCGACCACGCTGCGCGGGGCGCTGCACGCGCAGGCCGTCCGGGAGTCTGGCCGCAATCGTCTGCTCCGCGTCGTCGATGGCGCCAGCCTCGAAGAGCTGGATCTCCACCCGGTCCAGCCAGCCGATCCGATCGAAGAGCAACTGCGCGACCGCCACGTCCAGCAACGCGAGCTGTCCGTCGACGACCCGTGCCGGGCCCTCGTCCAGCAACAGCCCACGTACCACCGCGTCATGCACCCGGTCGCCGATGATGAGCTGCACCGAACCGTCGAGGTCGATGCCGTGACGCGAGGCGAACCGTTCCGTGAGCACCACCGAACGCGAATCGAGCAGCAGCGCCAGGAGTTCCTGGGCGCTAGGTTCACGCCCCCCTTGCGCGAACTCCAGGAGCTGATATTCGCGGAACGGCCGGTCGCGCAGCACGTCCACGCCGAGCACCTGCAGCGGATGCTCGGTGCCATCCGGCGCGCGCAGACGTGCCGTGCGGGCAATCACGGGGCTCACCAGCCCGTACTCCCTCAACCACCCGAGGTCCGCGAGTTGCGCATCCGGCACGCCCACGCCGGCCCCGACGATTTCCAACGAGGTCTTCCCGGCCACCACGTCGAGGGCCGTTTCGAATCCACGGATCGAACCGGTGTTCGCCAGCCGGATGGCAAGGACGACAGCCACCCCCAGCGTCACGCCGGCGACGGTGGCCAGACTCCGCCTGGGGTCGCGGAGGAGAGCGCGCAGGATGAACTGCCGGAACAGGGTCACAGCGCTCCCACCTCAGGCGGCGTCGTCGCCGTGGGCGCCGTCTCAGCGTCGACGGGGCCAACCACGAGACCGTCCCGCATCCGCAGAATTCGGTCGGCGCGGGCCGCAATGGCCTGGTCGTGCGTGGCCAGCAACACCGCGACCCCGATGTCATCGTTCAACGTGCGGAGGAGGTCGAGCACCAGGCGGCCGTTGTCGGTATCGAGGTTCCCCGTCGGCTCGTCGGCAATGAGCAACGCCGGTCGATGCACCACGGCGCGAGCCACGGCCGACCGTTGTAACTCGCCGCCGGACACCTGGGAGGGGTAATGATGCAGGCGATGCGCCAGGCCTACCCGATCGGCGCACGCACGGGCCCGGTCCGCCGCCTCCCCCGCCGACACGCCGGCCAGCAGCAGCGGCAAGGCGATATTCTCGGCCAGCGTGAGCGTGGGGAGCAGATTGAAGAACTGAAACACGAAGCCGACGCGTTCGCGCCTCAGCCGCGTGAGACCGTCGTCGCCGAGCCCGGCCAAGGCCACGCCGTCGACGACCACGGTGCCAGCGGTCGGTCGATCCATGCCGCCGCACAGATGCAGCAATGTTGACTTGCCACAACCGGATGGCCCGACAACGGCCACGCACTCGCCCGCCGTCAACTCGACACTGACACCGCGGACCGCGTCCACGCCGGTCTCGCCGCGGCCATACACCTTACGTAGATTCCGAGCCTGCAGGGCCGACATGCGTTCACGATACACCGCGCCGGGGCGCGGCCGACCTGATGCGTCGTGTGGGGGGCTCGTGGGTGACGGGGGCGAATGCGACGTGACCGACTCACTCGGGCGGAGGCAGGTGACCGGCGGTCGGGCTGACCGCTCGCTTCTGCGCGTCCGTCAGCATGCCCATCTTGGCGATCACCGCCTTGATCTGGTCGACGTCGCGCCGCACGGAGCGCAGCTCCGAGGCCAGCTCCTTCATGACCGTGACCAGTGCTTCGGTGCGCACAAGCTCGTGCCGATGGGCCACCAGTTGGGCTTCCCGGCGCACGAGGCCCACCGACTCCTGGCCCGGCTCCAGCGCAGCCAGTGTGGCCGGGTGGCTGGTCAGGTGATCCGCCTCCTCGGTAACCACGTCGTCATCCGGCACCTGCGGCGTCTGGCGCCCGACAGGCGCCAACCGGCCTTCCGTATCGTCAAGCCATTTGTCGAGATCGCGATCAAAATCGTCCGTCACGTCAGCTATTTCCCACGCCTGGGCCACCCTCGTCGTCTCCATGCCGCAGGAGTCTTCGGCGAGAGCACCCGGACGTCCCATCGTATCGGCGCGATCGTGCGCCTCGGAGAGCGCTTGGCCATCGGCGTGCAATAACCCTGGCCACCCGTGTGGCGGGTTGTCGAACTGGCGCAGTATTTGTCGGTGAATGAATACTGTCTCCGTTATTGTCCCTTTATCTTACATGTTCTGTCGCCGGTCCGGTG
>CALBET010001238.1 GCA_937888665.1 uncultured Acidobacteriota bacterium | reverse complement strand
GCTGGGCGATTGGGTGCTCGGTGGCGTCATCGGGGTGTCCGGCGACATCTTCGACGAGGCCCGGACGGCCATTGCCCTGCTGGCTCCAGTCCCCCTGCTCACCGCCGCCCGGGCCGTACACCAGGGGCGTCTGGTGGCCGGACATCGCACCAATCCGATTGCCGTCGCCACTGGGGCCCGCACCGCGGTGCTGGCGGCCGTCGCCGTCGGATTGACCCTGTCGGCGCGCGGAGGGGCCTGGGTTGGCGCGGCGGCGTTTACCGTCGGGTTGCTGGTGGAAACGGTGATGGTCGTCTGCGCCCGCACCGGGGTCAACGGCCCGTCTCATCCGGTGGCGGCCGAAGAGGGCGCCCCGGGCGTCGCCGACGACCGCCTGTTGCGGTTCTCCACGCCGCTCGTGGCCAGCACGCTGCTGTGGTGGAGCACGCCGTTGCTCATCAACAGTGTGCTCGCGCGCTCGCCGTTCCCGGCCGAGGCGATTGCCGCCTTCGTCGTGGTCGAAGCGGTGGCGTGGTTTCTCACCTCCCCGGTGGGGCAGTTCCAACATGTCGGCGTCGCCCTGGTCGACTGCAAGCGCACCCATCGCGCGGTACAGGGCTGGTCGCTGGCGCTCGCCACCGGCGTGGCGCTGGTCATCGGCGTGGTGTCTACACCGCCGGTCCGTCGGGTGGTGCTGGGGGCGGTCTTCGGCCTCGATGCCGGTCTGCTGGCCGATATCGGGGCGGCGCTGCCGTTCACCGTGGCGTATCCGTGGCTGTACGGCCACCGCCAGTACTACCAGGGCCTGTTTACGCGCTGTGGACGCTCGGACGCGGTTGGATGGGGTGCCACGTTGCGCGTCGTGACGGTGTTGGTGGTGGCCGTGGCCGGACTGGGTCCGTTGGGGCACGTCGGGGCCACGCTGGGCGTGGTGGCCGCCGTGGCCGGGCTCCTGGTCGAGGGCGTGTTTCTCGAGCGGGTGGCCAGGACACAGGTCATGACGGTGCTGCCGGAGTCGAGGACAGCGCTGCGCGCGGCGCAGTTGGACGAGGGGATCACATGATGAAGCGACAGAGCACCAATGTCGGGCAGCGGGTTGTGACCGCGGTCGTGCCGATGGTCGTGGCGAGGGCCCTGGTCCCCATGACGGTCGCGGGACTGATGGTGGGCGGGTGCGGCGACCCGGCGGCGGTGGTTCCGGCGGCCTCAGAGGAGCGGGTGTCGGCGCCACTGCCGGCCGGCTATGCCCTGCAACTTGACCGAGCCAACCGCGACCGGGTGAATTTTGCGGTACAGATCGACAACGGGGACCTGATCGTAGACACCGGGCCGGCCGGTATTCTATATCGACCGGACGACACCGACCATGTCGTGGGTGTGGCTGAGGCCCATCGCTACACGGTGCACGGACGGTTTACGGAAATCGGCGCGCCGATGGGGCACCGCGAAGGGTTCGGCCTGTTCATCGGCGGCCAACAGCTGGGCGCGGAGAGTCAGCGGTATGTCTATTTCATGGTGCGTGGTGACGGACGCTATCTCGTCAAGCGCCGCGACGGTGACGCGACCATCGAGCTGTCAGACGGATGGCAGCCGTCCCATGCCGTGCAGGTGCCCACGGGCGACGGCGGCGAGGTGACCAACGAGCTTGTCGTTGAAGTGGAGGGTCGCGGGCTGCGGCTGTTGTGCAACGGCGAGCCGCTCGCAGACGTGGTGGTTGGCGACATGGACACGCACGGGGTGGCGGGTATCCGGGTGAACCACAACTTGCATGTGCGCGTTGGAGATTTCGGTCTCGATCGATGAACGGATGAACGGTGGTGACCAGCTCGGCGTGGCCGGCGGTTACCTGTGAAGGAGTGTGGCGTGAGTGAATCAGTCAACCGTCAATGGTGCCTTGTGGCGCGGCCCACGGGCATGGTGCAGACATCCGACTTCGAGTACCGCGAGGCGCCAGTGCCGGTGGTGGGTGAGGGCGACTATCTCGTCCGCACACTCTACGTGTCGGTTGACCCGGCGCAGCGTGGCTGGATGAACGAAGACCCCGGCTACGTGCCGCCCATCCCGCTGGGCGAGGTCATGCGCGGGGGCACGATTTCGCAGGTCGTCGAGTCGCGTCACCCTGACCACGCGGTTGGCGACATCGTCTCCGGGTACTTCGGCTGGCAGGAGTACGCCCTCGGCAGCGCCGGGCTGATGGGCGCCCAGACGATTACCCCCGAGCACCCGTTGCCACGGTATCTCGGGGTGCTGGGCGGCACCGGTCTGACCGCGTATTTCGGCATGCTGGAAGTGGGCCAGGTGGCCGAAGGCCAGACGGTGCTCGTCTCCGGCGCGGCCGGCGCCACGGGGTCAGTCGCGGCTCAGATCGCGAAAATCAAAGGGTGCCGGGTCATCGGCATCGCGGGTGGCGCCGAGAAGTGCGCCTGGCTGACCGGCGAACTCGGCCTCGACGCCGCCATCGACTACAAGCATGAGCAGGTCGGCGAGCGCCTGGCCACGCTCTGCCCGGACGGTGTGAACGTGTATTTCGACAACGTTGGCGGCTCGATCCTCGAAAGCGCCATCGCGCACATGGCACGCGGGGGACGCATCGCGTGTTGCGGGATGATTGCCGGCTACAACGACGCCGCGCCGCAACCTGGTCCCGGTAACCTCTTCCTGCTTATCGCTCGCCGCATCACGATGGCCGGCTTTCTGGTGCCGGACTTCGCGCCGCGCTTTGGCGACGCCCGTCGCGACCTGTCGGCCTGGCTCACCGCCGGCCGGCTGCACGCGCGAGAGGACGTGCAGGAAGGGTTCGAGAACATCCCGGCCACCTTCCTGCGGCTGTTTGCCGGCCGCAACCTGGGGAAGCAGGTGCTCAAGGTGGCCGACCCGACGGGGTCCGCGGCGTGATGACCGGATGGCGAACCACGCCGTGTCCCTGGCGTCACGCGCTCGCGCTCGGCGGTGCGTTTCTGGTGATGGTCGGGTGTCAGGAGCCGGGGCCCGCCGTCCCGGTGCCAACCGCCGCCGACGCGGTTCACGTGTTTACTGGCGCGCGGGTCGTCGTGGGCGACGGCACCGTGCTGGATAACGGCACCTTCATCGTGCGCGGAGAGATGATCGTTGCGGCCGGCCAGACCGGCGACATCGACGTGCCGCCCGAGGCGGGCCGGTCAACGGTCGACCTGACTGGGCAGACCGTGATGCCGGCACTAGTGAACACCCACGCGCATCTCGGGTGGGAGCGCTACACGGGGTGGGGCTCCGAGCACTTTACGCGCGACAACCTGGTCGACCACTTGCACCGTCACGCCTACTACGGCGTCGGCACCATCATCTCGACCGGGAGCGACCAAGAGACGCTGGCCCTGGAGGTGCAGCAGGCGCAGCGGGTGGGCGACGTTGGCGGAGCTCGCTATCTGGTGTCGCCGGGTGTGGGGACGCCGGGCGGGGGGCCGAACCCCAGGTTCACCGACGACGACGGCTGGTGGGGACTGCATGCCGTCGCCAGCGTCGACGAGGCCCGCGCCGTGGTGCGAGCGGAGGCGAACCGCGGCATCGAGATCCTCAAGATTTGGGTCGATGCTCGCGACGAGCGCCGGGGCGCCCAGGTCAAGCTGCGGCCCGACATCTACGCCGCGGTGCTCGACGAGGCCCAGGTGCGGGACATCCGGGTCATCGCGCATGCGACGACGCTAGAAGACCACAAGCGGCTGATCGAGGCCGGGGCCCGGCGGTTCATCCATATGCCCTACGACCGGGAGGTGGACGACGAGTATCTGGCGCTGGTGGACGCGCGGAACGTCTTCATCGTCCCGACGTTGGGGATGGTCACGCGCCGCGAACCCTATCGCCGGCCGGTGTTCGAGGATCCGTTCTTTCAGCAGCAGGTGCCTGACGCGGTCATCTCGCGGCTGCGAGCCGAGGCCGCGGGCCGCGTCAGCGAAGACCCGGAACCCAGCGCTGCCGCCGCGGAGCGCGCCCGCGTAATTGCAGACAACTTCATCCAGCTGGCGGACCACATCATTCTCGGAACCGATGCTGGCGCCGTTGGCGACTTCTTCGGCTACGCCGACCACCTCGAGCTGGAGCTGTTCGTGCGCCTGGGAATGACCCCGTCGCAGGCAATCGTCGCCGCCACGACGCGGGCGGCACGGGCGTTTGGTTTGTCGGACGTGGGCAATATCGCGGCGGGGCAGACGGCCGATTTCATCGTGCTCGACGCGAACCCGCTCGACGACATCAGGAACACGCGTGAGATTGCCCAAGTGTTTCTTCGCGGCGAGCAGGTCGACCGAGACGCCCTACGGGCCCAGTGGACGCAATGACCGGAGGCGCCGCCTTTCAACAGGGCTCGGTCGCGATGCGGCCCGCGTCACCGCGCCGGGTCGTCCAACGCAGTGGGAGAGCCCCTGCAGGACGTAGCCGAGCGCGAGGCCAAAGGCCGCGTGCGCCAGCAGGACCGTGGCCGCGAACGGCCACCCGAAATTTCGACCGAAGTAGCCCACGCCCAGCGAGAGCACCACCGGGCTCATCATGAAGCCAACCCCAACCGCGAGCCCGTAGCCCAGGGCGAGGCGAATCGAACCCGCGCCCGCGCCCGCGAGCAGCGTGAAGATCATGCCGAAGCTGGCGCCGTTCCAGAAGTGATAGGCGAACCCCGCCACATCCGACATGCCGGACGGCCCCAGCGCAAAGCGGTCCAGGAGGAGCACGCCCATCAACCGGGGGAGATTCCCTGGCATGAATCCCAGCCGAAAGCCGCTGTATCTGATGGCCTCCAGGGCCAGTGTAGCGAGGATGCCAGCCACCGCGCCCTCATAGAGCAGGCGAGCCACGCGTCGGTGGTCGTCCGTGCCTCGGCGCAACAGCCACCAGCCGGCCACGAGCGCGACGGCACCGGGCAGCAGCATGGACGCGGCCAGATCGTGCAGCGACCCGTAGCCCATCTGTGACAGCGGAAACGCGAGCGGCGCGGCCGCCACCGGGAGCGCGAGCAGGAGCCTCGGCCGCCAGTGCTTCATGTAGTCAGTCATGGAACCTTCCGGGAGGGCAGGGCGCGTGGGTGCCGCGCCCCGCCCTGGACACGGGACGCGTGAGTCGGATGGTCTAGCTAGCGCGTGGCCATCATGGCGAGTCCGTCCAGTTTTTCGTCGAGCATTTTGGCCACCATGCCGACTTTCTCGTTCTTGAACTGGCCCAGCAGCGCGGATGGGCGATCGAACGCCACGGAGGTCTTGCCGTCCGCATTGCTGTACACGAACACCCGAAGAGGCACGTAGAGCCCCACGGCAGGGTCCTGCTCGAACAGCTGCTTGCCGACGGTCGGGTTCCCGACCAGGAACAGCGTGGCCTTCAGTCTGAGGCCGGTCATCGAGAGCATCTGGCCCTGGTCGACCTCGGCCATGACCATCATCCCGTTCGACGACACGGCACTCTTCAATGCGTCGGTCACCTGGTCGAACGACCTCTCGGACGCGACGGTGACCCGCGTGCCCGGGAACGACGTGTCGTCCGCGGCGGCGGCGGACAAAGGGGCCCCAACGAGGACGAGGGCCAGCGCGGCGGACAGGATGGGCTTGAATGACATCTGTGCTCCTTGTGGTTACTGGGTGGCGCGTTGTGCGTCACCACGTCGCTCGAGGAGTGAGTGTCTCGGGTACGGCGTTTCTTACACTGGCGGCGCCCGCCCGTGCAGTGCCGGCCCCATCGGCGCCCGCGACGGACGATGCGGTCCAGCCGGCGAGGGTCTGAGCAGCCCGTAAGCGAGACTACCCACGCACCCAGACGGGCGCATCGCCCGTCCAATGCAAGAGGGCTCTCACCACGAACCGACCAGGGGACAAAGCCGGTGGCCACTACCGACCGTGACGTTGTCTTGGCACTGCATCGACGCGACCCGGACGCCATCGGCCGCGTCGTCCGCGACCACGCCCAATCGCTGTACCGCGCGGCGCGCGGTGTCGGCTTCAGCGACAGAGACGCGGATGATCTGGCCCAGGACGTATTCGCGACATTCCTTGAAACACTTGACCGCTTCGAGGGCCGCTCACAGATTCGAACGTGGCTGTTCGGTATCCTGCATCGCAAGATGCTCGAACGATGGCGGGGACGCCAGCGAGACGCCCTCAACGATTCGGTGGACGAGTCGTTCGAGCGGCGCTTCGACGCCAACGGGAGCTGGGTGCACCCGCCCGCCGATACTCAGCGGCTCGCCGAGTCGGCCGAAATCGGAGCCGCCGTGCGCACCTGTCTCGCCAAACTACCGGACGCGCAGCGTCTGGTGTTCGTCCTCCGCCAGCTCGAGGAACTCGAGACCGACGTGGTGTGTAAGATCGTGGGCAAGACCGTCACTAACGTGAATGTGATGCTGCATCGTGCGCGTCTGCGCCTGCGAGAGTGCCTTGAGGACCTGGGCTGGAAGGGGACCCGATGATCAGATGCAAAGAGGTGGCGGCGCTGGTCTCGGAGCAGTCGACTGGCCGCCTCCCGTGGTGGCGCGTCGACGCCCGCCTGCATGTGCCGGTCTGTCGGAACTGCCGCCGCTTCGCCCGCCAGATTCGGCAGATCGGCCTGGCGAGCTCGGTCTGCCGCGACGCCTTCGAGCCGGACGGCGCCCCCGGTGATTTCGAGGCGCGGGTGGTGAAGACGCTGATCGACCCGTGACTGGAGCCGCGTGCGCCCGGCTACGAGAGACGGGGGAATTACGTACTATCGTGGTCTCCCGTGTTCCACT
>CALBET010001237.1 GCA_937888665.1 uncultured Acidobacteriota bacterium | reverse complement strand
AGAACCGGCTGGACACCCGCCACCGCGCTGAAGAGGACGAGTGTCGTCACGACACAAGCGCGCACATCACACATGGGAGTCATAGACTCCGTTGTCGGTGATTCGGCTGCCGGCACGCCTTGTACGTCTCAGAACACGGCGATCGGGTTGAGGGGAGAGCCGGTGCCGCCCTCGACCGGAATCGGACCGGCGGTCAGCATGAATTCCCAGCGGTTCTCGGCGGCGGCGGTCTCCGCGAGCGCTTCGAGATCCATGTTGTCGAAGATGTTCGAGCCGAAGCCGGCGATGAGCATCGTATGGACCGGCTGCACGACCCCCTCGACCATCGACGGCATCACGTCGGTCGCCACATCGCTGCCGACCGCGGCGACACCGCGCTCCTTGATCCACGGCAGCACTGACGCATGGAGGCCGGCGCTGTTCCCAGACACCTGCCATGGTCCGAGTGCCGCCCGCCGGGCCCACCGTCCGGTCCGCACGAAGATGATGTCGCCGGACGACACCGTGACACCCGCCTCTTTTTCCCACGCCTCGATGTCCTCGACGTAGATCGGCGTCTGCAGCTCCAGGTATGGCACCCCCTGGAGACGCGGGAAATCGAGCAGGATGCCCCGCGTGACGATGCCACTTTTCAGGTTCTGGATCCCGAACTTGCCGCACCCCTCCGGGGTGCTCGCCGAAAGCGGGGTGTCATTGTAGAGCCGGTCATTCCAGACGAAGTGGCAGAGGGCATCCATGTGGCTGACGCCGTACCCGTGATAGGTAAACTCGTAGGTATCACTGCGCAGGGTCTGCCCCATGGTGTGGTTGAACGCCGCATCCGGGTTGTCTGGCGCCACGCCCGGTATCGGGTTGTGGGCGAGCGAGACCGTAATGCCCTTCTGAACCAGCGCCGCCGCCTGTCTGGTCTTCTCCGGCGTGATCAGGTTCATGGTGCCAAGCTCGTCATCGGCACCCCAGCGGCCCCAGTTGTTGAATTCCTGGAACATGGCGTCGAATTCTGCAAGATTCCGCGGCGCGCGGCCCTCCTGGGTCTCGACGGTGACGGCGGTACCGACGATGGCCAGTGCGACGAACGCCGCTAGCCACGC
Organism: uncultured Acidobacteriota bacterium; assembly: GCA_937888665.1. GTDB lineage: Bacteria > Acidobacteriota > Vicinamibacteria > Vicinamibacterales > UBA8438 > UBA8438. The sequence continues at coordinate 710 of CALBET010001237.1, read as the reverse complement.
GGTAGATGTCCTGGGCCTGAGTGTCATGGTCTCGCTCCCCTATCTGTCCCTGGTGTGGTGGTCCCGACCGTCCACCGCCGCATTATGCCCAAATGGGGAAGTTCCGTCACGACGTGCCGAGCCTGCGCTGGCTGGGCACCGGCCGACCCTCGTGGACCGAGCCCGTCAGAACGCCGGACTTGGAGCGAAGGGGACACCGGCGCAGGAACTCCGTAAGGTACCCCAACGCCTGGTGACGCGGGTGAGCGCCTCACGAAGAGGCGCTCACGGGTCGCGACTAGCCGACGGCGCCGGGCGGCGGAGTGGCAGCCTTCCGGACTTCATCGAGGGTCTTTAACTCGTTGTAGACCCGGATCACACCGAACGTCCGGCGCGCCTCGCTATCGGCAATCAGCTTGTCTGCCTGGTCGTAGACGGTACCCTTCAACGTGACATACCCCGTCTTCACGATGATGTGAATGCCGGGGTCATAGCCGGTGTACCGACCCAACGACGGATGGCCGAACAGCCGCCGCGCGAGCGAGTAGCGCAACCGCGCGTCACCGATGCCAGGCGAGAGCACCTCGATCTCGTTCACAACCTCGTGGACACCGATCACCTTCGAGACACGCTCTCGAATTCCGCCCGCCTTGTCCCGGCTCGGCGTCACGTCGCCCTGCAGCGTGACTACACCGTTCTCGACGAAACCGCTGACGTGATCGAACACGGTG
>CALBET010001236.1 GCA_937888665.1 uncultured Acidobacteriota bacterium | reverse complement strand
TGATCCGTCCCTGATGGGTGGTGATCGAGCAGAACGTACACCCGCCGAAACAGCCGCGCATGATCGTCACCGAGTCCTTGATCATCTCGAAGGCCGGGATCGGGTCGGTGTAGGTCGGGTGGGGCCGCCGAGTGTAGGGCAGCCCGTAGACCCGATCCATCGCGGGCTGCGAAATCGGGAGCGCCGGTCGGTTACAGACGATCACCCGCCGGTCGTGCGCCTGCATCAACCGCTGCGCGTTGTAGGGGTTGGTCTCGTTGTGAATCATCTTCGTCGCCTCGGCGAAGGCGAGCGTGTCGTCACGAACCTCCTCGAACGACGGCAGCATCAAGGCGTCGGCGGGCGGTGTTTCAGACGCCCCGAGCGCGAAAGTCACCCCGCGCATGTCGCGGAGGTCGCGTGCCGTCTCCCCCGCCTCGAGGCGACGGGCTATCTCAACAATGCCTTCCTCCCCCATACCGTAGACGAGCAGATCCGCCTTGCAATCCAGCAGAATCGAGCGGCGAACCGTATCGCTCCAGTAGTCGTAATGGGCCAGACGCCGAAGCGATGCCTCAACCCCACCGGCAATCACCGGCACGTCGCGGTACGCCTCTCGCGCGCGCTGACAGTAGGACAGCGTCGCGCGATCCGGCCGCAGCCCAATCCGGCCGCCGGGCGAGTACGCATCGTCATTGCGCACCTTCCGGTTGGCCGTGTAGTGGTTGATCATCGAGTCCATGTTGCCGGCGCTGATGGCGAAGAACAGCCGCGGCCGGCCGAACCGGGTCCAATCCTTGTCGGAGTGCCAGTCCGGTTGGGACAGGATGCCGACCCGAAAGCCGGCCGCCTCGAGAATCCGACCGAGGATGGCCATGGCGAAGCTCGGGTGGTCGATGTAGGCGTCGCCGGTCACGAAGACCACGTCAACCGCGTCCCAGCCCCGCTGCCGCATCTCGCCGGCAGTCATGGGGAGCGCGGCCCGGGCGGCACGCGGCGACGGCGCGGCCAGCTCCGCCAGCATGTTTCCGGTCGACCCGGGCGGATCGAGGGCGCGAACACTCGGCATGGATGTCTCTGCGGTCATTCCCACGACGAGGCCGCGGAGCGCGATCTCCGTGCGGCCCCTCGTGGCGCCCGGCGGGGCGGTGAAGGTTTGACGTATTGTACGCCTGTTCATGGAAGACGATACCCACCCGATCCATTGCCCCCACGCCGAGGACTGCGGCGCTTGCGGCCTGCTCGGTGTGGGGTACGAGCGCCAACTGCAACGCAAACGCGACATCCTGGCGCAGGCCTTGCGGAAACACCCGAGCCTCCGACAGGTCCGACCCCTGCCGTGCGTGCCGTCGCCCCTCCGGGACGGGTACCGCAACCGGGCGAAGATGGCGGTCGGGATGTCCCGCCGCGGCCTCCGGATGGGCTACTTCCGCGCCGGCACCCGGGAAATCGTCGATGCGCCAGACTGTCGAGTGCTGCTCCCGGAGGTGCTCGACACCACCCGCCGGATCCGTCGATTTCTAGAGACCTCACGGCACATCCCGCCCACGTTACGGCACATTGACGTCCGGTGCGGGACTGATGCGACCCGCCAACACCTCACGCTCGTCTTCCGGACGACGCAACGCCAGTCATTCCCGGTCGACGGACTCAGGAGACAGTGCCCCGCCGTCAACGGTATCTCGGTCAACCTCAACCCGGGTACGGACTCCCAGGTCATTCGGGGCTCGGTCCGTCCGCTCTGGGGCGAGCGCGAGGTCTGGGTCGACCACGCGGGCTATCGGCTCCGGGTATCTCCGGCCGCCTTTTTCCAGGTCAACCTCGCGCTCTTGCCGACCATCCACACACTCATGGAGAAGTTCTTCGGGCGCGGCGACGTGCTCGCCGACCTCTATGCCGGGGTCGGAACCCACGGCTTCGCGCTACGGCGGCAGTTCCGTCGGGTGTTGTTTTCGGAAGGTAGCCGCAGCGCCATCGCCGACCTGAAGTCGACAATCCGTGCGCGTCGGGTCTCCGACGTCTCGGTGTCGGCCGTCGCGGTGGAGCGTGGCCTCGACCGGCTCCGGGAGGAGGCGCCAGACGCGGTCGTGCTGAACCCCTCCCGCGCCGGCGCGCGGGAAGCGGTGCTCGACGCCGTCTCCCGGTGCCCGGTGACGAAACTGGCCTACCTGTCGTGCGACCCGACGACCCTGGGCCGCGACCTCGACATCCTGCACCGGCAGGGCTTCCGGGTCCATTCCATGCAGCCCATCGACATGATGCCGCAAACGGGGCAGGTCGAAGCCCTGGCGCTCCTGACCCGACCGTCACCACCAGTGTCCACCTGAAGACCGCGGGCGGGCCGCAGGTACCCACCTGTCGCGCCGACCGGATAACATAGTCGGCCAGATGAGACCTTGGATCGCGGTCATTTTTTTCCTGTCCGGCGCCGCGGCGCTGATCTACCAGATCGCCTGGCAGCGGGCGCTTTTCGTGATCTACGGACTGGATGCGGTGTCCGCCACCATCGTCGTGACCGCGTTCATGCTCGGGCTGGGGCTGGGCAGCCTCGCCGGTGGCGTCCTGTCGCGAACCTACCCCGACGCGACCGTCGCGCTGTTCGCCGCGTCCGAGCTCGGGATCGGACTCTTCGGGTATTTCAGCCTCGACCTCTTTGACGTGGTCGCCGGATGGACCGTGGGTATCGGTCATCTGGCCACGGGAGTCGTGGCGTTCCTGCTCGTGGTGATTCCCACGACACTGATGGGCGCGACGCTCCCGCTGCTGGTCGCGCACGGGGCGGCTCACTCCGGCAATGTCGGACGCTCGGTGGGCACGCTGTATTTCGCCAATACGCTCGGCGCCGCGGCCGGCGCCTACCTCGGCGCCACGGTGCTCATGCGCGCGCTGGGGCTGAGCGGCACTGTCCATGCCGCCGCTGGGCTCAACGCCTGGCTCGGCGTGGTGGTATTCAGCCTGGCGGCGGTGGAGCGCCGAATCGCGTGAAACTCCTGATCGCGCTGGTCGTCGCCTCGCTCAGCGGCTTCATCGCGCTGTCGTACGAAATCCTGTGGATTCGGGTCTACGGGTTTGCGACTGAAGGCGAACCCAAGTCGTTCGGCTTTCTCTTGAGCGCGTATCTGACCGGGCTTGCCCTCGGCGCGTTGTTCGCACGCAACTACTGCGACCGCACCGACACCGAGCAGGACGCCGACCCCCTGTTCTTCGTGGGGCTGTTCTTCCTGGTCGGCAACGTCGCCGCGTTTCTGGTGGTGCCGCTGACCGCCGAGCTGATCAGCGCCCGCGGCCTGGACCCCGATCAGATGTTGCCGTTCTTCGCGCTGGCCGCCGCCGGCCTCGGCACCGGATTCCCGCTCCTCTCCCACTACGCGATTCCGGCCGACCAGAATGCCGGCGCTCGTCTGTCATACCTGTATGTCGCCAACATCATCGGGTCGACCATTGGCAGCCTGGCGACAGGGCTGTGGCTTCTCGACGTGCTGTCGCTCCGTGTGCTGAACCTCGGGCTGGTGTTGCTGGGCGTGGCCATGAGCTGTTTGCTGATGGCCGCCGCGGTCACGCAGCCCCAGGCGCGACGGGCGATCGGCGCCAGCTATGCGCTGATCGCGGTCGCGGTCATCTCGTCGTCGCCGACTTTGTACGCCGCCCTCTACGAGAAGCTGCTCTATCAGGACGACTACAACGCGGGACTCTTGTTCGCCCACACCGTCGAGAACCGGAGTGGGGTCGTCAACTTGAGCGAGAGCGGCACCGTCTACGGAGGTGGCTCATACGACGGGCAAATGAACGTCGACCCCAGACCCGACCAGGACACCAATCGGGTGCTCCGAGCCTACATGATTCCAGGGTTTCACCCCGCCCCCCGCGACATCCTCATGATCGGGCTCGGATCCGGCTCGTGGCTCGAGGTGCTCTCGAATCTCGACGACGTGCGCAGCATCACCGTCGTCGAGATCAATGGCGGCTACGTTGAAATCATGCGGCGCACGCCGCTGGTGGCGCCGTCGGTCGACCACCCGAAGGTGGAGATCATCATCGACGACGGTCGTCGGTATCTGAACCACACCACGCGGTCGTTCGATGTGATCGTCCAGAACACGATCGTCTACTGGCGGGCGCACGCCGCCAACCTCCTCTCCCGCGAGTATCTGGAGCTGACCGGCCAGCATCTGAATCCGGGCGGAGTCATCTACTTGAACTCCACCCAATCCACCGCAGCCCAAAAGACGGTGAGCACCGTCTTCCCGTACGCGCTGCGTTACCAGAACATGATGATCGCCGGATTCGATCCCATTACGTGGGATCCTGACCGTTGGCGGAACAGCCTCGAGGCGTGGACCATCCAGGGGAGGCACGTGATCGATCCGCTCCTTGATGTCGGGGTCCTCGACGAGATCCTGGCTCAGGACACCTGGCGCGGCGGTCCCACCTGGGAAGACCGTACCCGCATCCTCGCCCGCACGATGGACGAGACCATCATCACCGATGACAACATGTCCACAGAGTGGTGGGCGTTCGACACGTATCCATAGCGGCTACGCCGACCTCACCGCTCACCTCTTGGAGGCGCACGACGCGCATGGACGCGACCACCACCGACGCAGACCACCTCATCGCACTCGAGGAGCGCTTCGGCGCCCAGAACTACCGCCCGCTCGATGTCGTCATCACGCGCGGCGCAGGAATCTGGGTCTGGGACGTTGACGGGAACCGCTACCTCGACTGTCTGGCCGCGTACTCGGCCGTGAATCAGGGGCACTGCCATCCGCGTATCGTCGCCGCGCTACGCCGTCAGGCGGAGCGCCTCACGCTCACGTCGCGCGCGTTCCGGAACGACCAGCTCGGCCCCTTCTACGAAGAGGTCGCGGCCCTCACCGGGTTTCCGCGCGTGCTGCCGATGAACACCGGAGTCGAGGCGGTGGAGACGGCGATCAAGATGGCGCGCAAGTGGGCGTACACGGTCAAGGGCGTGCCGGCAAATCAGGCCGAGATCCTCGTCTTCTCCAACAACTTCCACGGGCGCACGACGACCGTCGTCGGGTTCTCGACGGACGAGCACTACAAGGACGGCTTTGGCCCATTCACCCCCGGCTTCCGCTGCCTGCCCTTTGGCGACATCGACGCGGTCCGTCGAGCGTTGCACCCGAACGTGGCGGCGGTCCTGATCGAACCGATTCAGGGGGAAGCCGGGGTCATCATCCCTCCAGACGGGTATCTGAGAGACCTCGAAACAGCCTGCCGCGAGCACGGCGTGTTACTCATACTCGACGAAATCCAGAGCGGGCTCGGACGGACGGGGCGTCTGTTCGCCTTCGAGCACGAGGGGATCCGGCCGGACGCGGTCATCGTGGGAAAGGCGCTCGCGGGCGGCTGTTATCCGGTGTCGGCCGTGCTCGCCGGCGACGAACCGATGGGGGTCTTCGGACCGGGCGACCACGGGTCGACGTTCGGCGGGAACCCGCTGGGCTGCGCGGTTGCTCGCGAGGCGCTTCGGGTGCTGACCGAGGAACGGATGGTGGAGAACTCGGCCGCCCAGGGGACCTATCTCCTTGAGCAGCTGCAGGGTATCGACAGCCCGAGTATCCGTGAGGTGCGGGGCCGGGGTCTCTGGGTGGCGGTAGAGCTTCACGCGGAGGCCGGTGGCGCCCGCCAGTACTGCGAGCGCCTCCAGGCGCAGGGTCTGCTCTGCAAGGAAACGCACGAGCACGTCATCCGATTCGCTCCCCCACTCGTCATCACCCGAGAGGAGGTCGACTGGGCCGTCGACCGCATCCGTCGGGTGTTCGCGCAGCTCGGCTGATCCATCGTGTCCCTCTTGACTCAAGGAGTGTCGCGCTGGGCGCCGCCGCCGGGGTCCGGTGCGAGCAGCGCGGCGATTTCATCGACGTGAGCGGTCCACTGGCGGGACTCACCGCCCGGTCAAGCGTGCGGCAAGGCTTCAGCCTTGCCGCGCAGGCCTGAAGGCCACGGCACGGAGCCGGGTGCCGGCGTCGCCGGGGTGGGCGATGAGCGCTCAGTGGCCGGCCCGGAAGCCCCGTCAGCGTAGCGGGACCCTGACGATGTGGGTCCCGCCCGCGACCTGGCCGACCCACAGTTCGTCGCCCACCTCGATGGCGGTGGTGCCGAGAATCAACCGTTCGTCGGTGGGATAACGGAAGATCTGGCGTTGCGTCATGGCGTCCGTGTCGACGCGAGCCATAAACGACACGATCCCCTCGCAGCCTCGGCGAGCAATACAGTCGCCAACGCCGGTCGGGCTCGGGGCAGTGTGCCCGGCCGCCAGCAGCGTGCCGTCTGGCGCCCAGTGCACGTTGTCGATGTTGAACCCCACCTCGACCCGGTCTTGTTGGACCGGCGTTTGGCCGCGAGACAGCTTGATGACCGACTGACTCGCATAGCCGGCCACCAAGAACCAGCGCCCGTCGCGAGACACTTCGATCCCATTCGGACCGATGTCCTCACTGCCGGGCACGCGTACCCATGCCGTGTCGGCGTGCCACTCCCAGATATCACGCGTCCGTGGGCTGGTCGCCGCGAACCCGCCATCCGGTAACGCCACAACCGCGTTCAGGCCCAGACCGTCCGGCGCCACCGCGCAGCCGGTCCACGTGAGGCTCGGCGTCGCGCCGCGCGCGTCCACCTCGAAGACCTCGACCGCTTCGCGCTCTCCGTGGCGCACCACATACAAGTCATGCGTGCCTCCGCTCCCAGGGCGTAGGCTGATGCCATACGCTCGGAAACCATCGGTGGTCATGTCCGGGCAGTCGGCGTACATCCCAGCGTACACTGGCTGACTCGCGCTCGCACGCAGGAGCGAGCCGAGGGGAGGCGGGAGCGACCACCCGGGTCCGTCAGGACCCGTCGACCGGGGCCACCTGGGCAGGGGCGCCAAGTAACAGACGGTTCTTGGCCGTGATCTCGGCGGGCAGCGCGGACGTCCAGATGCGATAGCCCTGCTGGGTCAGACGTGTGGCCCGCTGGATATCGATAGCCAGCGGGCCGTCCACCCAGCCCGAAAGCCGGCCCGTATCGCCCCTATCGAGATCGTGGCAACACGGGAGCACCGCCACCCGCGCCCGCGCGGCCACGGCGCGATGAAGCACCAGGTCGGTCAGGGCCCCGCAGGCATGACATGACACGACGATATCCGTGTCGCGGATGTCGGCCTCCTCCAGCGCGCCGACGACGAAGGTGACGCGGCCGGCCAGCCTCGGCCAGGCGGACACCAGCGCGTCGTGCACTTTCGCCCGTGACGCCGGCACCGTCGTGTCAACCACGACCGCGTCCGGCGACGAGCCGTCGAGCAGCAACATCACTTGGGCCAGCAAGCCGTGGCCGGCGCCAAGGTCAACGACGCGACCGCCCCGGAAGCGCCGGCGCACGCGGCGCGCCATCTCCCAGGTCTCGTACAGCTCCTTGCGGGGCAAACAGCCGGCGTGGCACACGGCCCGCGCCACGCCATGAAAGAGCGTGTCATCCGGGAAACGACCCAGGTCCTTGTCGGTCAGGCGCCCACGCGCCGATCGCGAAAACATGTGAACTCTGTCCTGCCGCCGGCACTCAGAATCGGAACAGCCGATTCACTTTGATCACGAACCCGCGGTTGCGTAACTCCGACCACCGGTTAGGCCGTAGCGGATCGCTGTCGCGGTCTTCCGTGTAGACGATGAACAGCTCGCTCCCGGGCGTGTATTCCCACCGAAGCCGCAGGTTGTTGCTGACCGTGTCCGTGGCGGAGTTGTACTGAATCAGCCCGGCGAAGAACAGACGGGGGGTAAACGTGTAGGTCACCCGGGACACGATGAGATCCGTGCGAAAGGATCCCTGTGGCGTATCCACCCAGTTGATCGACAGGGTCGGCTCGACCGAGAGTTGTGGCGTCAGCTCCACCCGACCACGACTGAAACCGACCGTGCGTATATCGCCGCCGAAATACTCACCCAGGCGGACCGTCACCGTCCCGCTCAACCGGCGCTGGGCTCCGCCCGTGTAGGTGGCCTCCACGTCACGAAATCCGTAGCCGCCGACTGGCACCCTCACTCCGGGACCCGGTTCGAACGGCTCCACCAGAAACTCGTAGTTATCCGTCACCGAGACGCCCAGACGGTCGCTTGACTCGAACTCGGTCGAGAACGCCAGCTGCGACTGCCGGGTTTCCACGCGCCCGGTATCGGCGGCGAGGATGTACTCGAAGCTTCCCTCGAGGCGGAACTGTCGGACGGCGTCGATCGATGGCGGTCGCGGGCTGAACCGTGCCGTCGCGAACGACCGGCGGAAATTGTCGCGGCGTATGAAACCGACCTCGGGTGAGAAATTCTTCTCGACCAGCAGGTGGTCCGCCTGGAGCCCGTACCGATCTCCCGCGTAGGTGAACTGCCCCTGGTAGCTCATGTCCTCAACGCTGCGTCCGGGCGTCTGGGTCTTCGCGACGTAGCCGAGCGCGCTCACGTTGTCGTAGAACGAAAAGTTCCCGTCGACGCCGTACGCGCGGCTCTGGCCGTCGCCGTCGACGGACCTGGATCGGTTGGTCAGCAACATCCCCACACTGCTGCGTCGCAGCATGTCGCGCTTCACGCGCACGACGGTGAAGTTCGTCGACTCGGCGCCGGAGATGACCTCGTCGTCGGTCTGGATGTTGAGCGCTCCGACATCGAACGCGCCCACCTTCCCGGTGACACGACCGCCACCAATGATCGGGACGATCGCGCCATTGTCGAGTCCGATCCGGCGCGAATAGAACAGCGTGGGCGCGACGCCCACGCCGCGACCGCCCACGCCACCCCCACCGATCTGCCGCAACGCACTGTCGCGCGTGTTGGCACCCTCGCCCAACGCGAAATCGAAAATGCCACGGCCTTCGAGAAAGAACTCGCGCTTCTCTGGAAAGAACAGATTGAAGCGGGTGAGATTGACCTGCTGCTCATCCACCTCAACCTGGGCAAAGTCGGTGTTGTAGGTCAGGTCGGCCGTCAGGTTCCGGGTAATGCCGTATTTGACATCCACGCCGACGTCGCCGTCCACGTCGTTCCGCCGCGGCGGGCTCGCCGTCACGTCGGTTGTGAGCCCGGAGATGGCGTAGGGCTTGAGCTCGAGCGTGTGGTCGCCGGCAGGCACCTCCAGCCCCACCAGGGTTGCCGCATCGGAAAGACGAAAGATGCCACGGCGACCGACGGAGATCGGCACCGGCGTGAGATACGCCAGCTCGTTCTTCCGGCGCACCGTGCGACGTAGCTGGAGACCCCAGATCTGCGCCGGTCCTGGCCGGTAACGGAGGGACTTGAAGGGAATCGCCATTTCGACGGTCCACCCACCGTCGAACCGACCCGTGCGCAGGTCCCAGACGGGGTTCCAGTCCGTGTTGGGATTCCCCTCGTTGGTAATCGCAAAGTCGCCGAGCGCACCCAGCGGGTTCGTATAGAACGCCACCCCGTTCCGCCGATCATAGAAGGTGTCGAAGGCCACCCAGAAGCCGTCGTTCTCGCGCAGCTGGCTGGTATCACGACGCAGTTCGTTCGCGACCCACTCGCTGGGCGGCGCCGAATCCCACAGACGGCCGCTCACGTAAATGTGGGTCTCGTCGAACATGACCCAGGCTTCGGTCCTTTCCGTGCCCGGCGCGCCCTGGTTCGGCATCTGCTGGACGAACCCCTCGATGGCCGGAATGGTCTGATACACCGGCTCGTCGAGCCGGCCATCGAGGCGGATGCCCTCGACGAGCTTGATAGCGCGGACGGTGGCCTGGCCTCGGTCGTCCCGCGACACCAGCTCCGGTGGCAATGGCGGAGACGGCCCGCCGATGGTCGCCGGCGAAGCCAACTCCTCCGCGCGCACCGTGGAGGGAGTCCCGGGCAGCTCCCGCTGGTGCGGCACCCCCGCGAACTGCTCCGTGGTCGTGGCCACATCGGGTGGTTCGGCCGGACCGAGCTCTCGAATCGACCGCTGAGCTCCCGCGGCCAGCGGGACACTCAGCGCGAAACAGCTCGCGACGGCCACTAGCAGCCCGTGGTGAAAGTCGCGCGTTGCACCGAGACGGGTGATGCGCCCGCCGAACAAGGCGAGAAGAGGGAAAATACCGGCAGTAT
>CALBET010001235.1 GCA_937888665.1 uncultured Acidobacteriota bacterium | reverse complement strand
TCGTGCGGGACGCCGCGCGCGACGACTACCGGTTCGCGTCGGTGGTCGTCGGCATCGTCAACAGCACGCCGTTTCAGATGAGGAAAGTCGTCGCTCCACCAGTCACTGACTCTGGGTTGTAATCATGATCATCACGAAAATGTCGTTGCCTCGACGGACCTTTCTGCGCGGCATGGGCGCCAGTTTGGCGCTGCCGCTGCTGGACGCGATGGTGCCGGCCGCGACCGCGCTCGCACAGACCGCCGCCAACCCGGTTCGACGTCTCGGGTTCGTGTACATTCCCAACGGGGTCATTCAGGAAAGTTGGGTGCCCGCCACCACCGGGGCCGGCTTCGAGTTGTCTCCAACGCTGGGTCCGCTGGCGGCCTACCGCGACCAATTGCTGGTGTTGAGCGGTCTCGCCCATCGGCAGGCCGACTCGTTCGGCGACGGGAACGGCGACCACCCCCGCGCGACGGCGGTGTGGTTGAGCGGTGTCCACGCATGGGAGCGCCGAGGCCGCATCGGCCCGACCGCTATCCAGCTGGGGACGACCGCGGACCAGATCGCCGCACAACAACTGGGGCAGGCGACACCGCTGCCGTCGCTCGAATTGGTGCTTGAGAAACCGACCGCCATCTCCTGCGACTCGGGCGACTGCTTCTACTCGAACACCATCTCCTGGCGTGACCCGACGACCCCGCTCGAAATGGAGCCGCATCCCCGCGTGGTGTTCGAGCGTCTGTTCGGCGATGGCGGCAGCGCGGCGGACCGCCACGCCCAGGTACGCCAGACCGGCAGTATTCTCGACTCCGTGACCCAGGAGGCGTTGAGCCTCGAGCGTACGCTCGGGGCATCTGACCGGAACAAGCTGAGCGAGTATCTCGACTCGGTGCGCGACCTTGAGCAGCGCATCGGGCGCTCGGCGGCCCGGTCTGACCAGGCGGAGATCGACCTGCCGGACCGGCCCATCGATATTCCGGACGACTTCGACGAGTACGCCAAGCAGATGTTTGATCTGATGGCGCTCGCCTATCAGGCCGACGTCACGCGGGTGGGGACCATGATGATGGCGCGCGAGACCAGTCCGCGGAGCTTCCCGCAGATCGGCGTGCCGGATCAGCACCACACCGTGTCACATCACCGGAACGACCCGGACTTCATCGCCCGCAAGGCGAAGATCGACACCTATCACGTCACCTTGCTTGGGCATTTCCTCGAGAAGCTGCGGAACACCCCAGACGGCGACGGCACCCTGCTCGACCACTCGATGATCGTCTACGGAGGAGGCATCGGGAACGGGAACCTCCACGAGCACACCAACCTGCCCTGTCTGGTTGCCGGCGGCGGCGGTGGCCGGCTTCAGGGTGGACGCCACCTCGCCTATCCCGAAGACACGCCGATGGCGAATTTGCTGCTGAGCGTACTCGACAAGGCGGGGGTGCGTTCGGCCGAACTTGGTGATAGCACCGGCGTGCTGAATACCGGCACGCTCGCCAATCTGTAATCAGACGGGGCTGCGCCCCGAACCCCACGCGGCCACTCCGTGGGGACCCCGAGTGCCCCACGCCGTGGCCGCGGGGCGCGCATTGTCGCGCGCCTGGTACCCCGGTTAAACCTCGCCGCCGCTTTCCGGTCCAATCCCTGTAGGAGGCCTGCCAACAGGGAGGGGGACCAATGATGACGACGACTCGATCAAACCACTATCGGATGCTGAAGGTATTCGTGATCGCCGGGGTGTTGGGGCTCTGGTCGGCCGACCTCGCAGTGGCCCAGCATGGGGTCAGTGTTCGCCATCCGCGTCGAGGTCAGGTGGTACGCGTGTTACCCCGTGGCCACACGAACGTGACGGTGCACGGCGTTCGGTACCACGCGGTTGGCGGGACGTTCTATCGTCCCCACGCCCACGGCTTCGTCGTGGTGGCACCCCCGGTCGGCGCGCGGGTCGCCGTGCTGCCCCGTGGGGCGGTTCGCGTCACGCGTGCAGCTGTCGCGTATTACCTGCACAACAACGTGCACTACCGACCGGTGATCACGAACGGCACCACGGTGTTCGTTGTGGCGCGGCTCTGAGGGTCCGAACGTCGCTTCGGGTTGATCTTGCGGGCGGGCGTCGCGGGGGCTGGGTCCCGGGCCTCGCCCACCTGGAGTCCGCGCGTGATACTTGATCAGGGTGATACCTGATCAACCCGTGCCAGCCTTGCCAGCCCCGCGTCCCCTCGACGGAATCC
>CALBET010001234.1 GCA_937888665.1 uncultured Acidobacteriota bacterium | reverse complement strand
ACTCGAATCTGATCATCCGGCTGCGCATTGAAGCGCAACACGTGACCCGAGGACGGCGCCATGATCTCAACCTGAGCCTTATCCGCTTCGATCAACGCAATCGGCGCACCCTCCGACACGTGATCTCCCACGCTCACCAGCCACTCGCCCAGGTAGATCTCGGCAGGATCGCCATTGATGACCGGGACTGCGACGTCGATGTCCATAGTCACTGCCCCGAATCCGGCAGGCTCATCCCAGTCATCGAACCACCGTCGATAAAGAACTCCGAGCCCGTTGAGTAGGTGGCATCGAGGACGAGATAACGGATGAGTCGCCCCGCCTCCGGTGGATCCCCAATGCGTTGAATGGGCTGAGACTTCACCAACTCGGTCAACTCACCGTGAAACGGTGCTGTCATCGGGGTTGCGAATGGGCCCGGTACCACCACGTGGACGCGGATCCCGTACGGCGCGAGATCGATCGCCGCGGCTTTGGTGAGACCACGGATCGCCCACTTACTCGCCACGTAGGCGGCCTGATCCCCGTAGCCGATGATCCCGCAGGTAGAGGAAATATTGATGATGACGCCACCGGTGCCCGCAGCGACCATAGTCGGTGCCACCGTGTTGATCCCGAGGAACGGACCGTTCAGGTTGATGTCTTGCACCCGCCGCCAATTCTGGTAGTCGTCGAGCACCGTGCCGAAAGAGTGAATACCAGCATTGTTGATCAACACGTACGGCGCACCGTGCTTTGCCACTACATCGTCAACGAGCGCCTTCCACTGCGCCTGATCGGTCACATCCAGTCGCGCAAAGCTTGCGCTGGACCCGAGGTCGGCGGCGAGGACTCGCCCTTCGTCCTCCAGTAGGTCGGCGATTACCACGTGTGCGCCCTCGTTGGCGAGGGCCCGAACGTAGGCCTCGCCCAGCCCCCGTGCCCCTCCCGTTACAATTGCCGTGCGCCCTTCAAGTGTCAACACGGTGCTTCTCCTTCCTTACCCTGATGCTCGGGTCCCATAAGCCGAATAAACCGAATCGGCCGTGGGGTACGACACAATACTAATCAATGGACCAACAACTAACAATAGATTTTTTATTTTCAATTGTTAACAATAACTCGTCCTTCCGTATCCAAAGCACGTATACACGCACACCGATGGTCCCTTCCAGTCACCGTACGAAGCAACGGCACCTCTTCGGCGCATTCAGAAAGGGCAAGCCAGCACCGAGTTCTGAAGTGACAGCCGCTCGGCGGACTCGCCGGACTGGGTACATCACCGCTGAGCACAATCCTCTCGCGGGCCCCTCGCTCGGCCGGCGTCCTGATCGGTGCAGCGGATAGCAGAGCTTGGGAGTAGGGATGCAGTGGCTGGCTGAAGATCTCGCTCGAACTCCCATCCTCGACAACTCGACCCAGGTACATGACCGCTAGGTGTTCAGAGATTTCTTCTACGACGGAAAGATCGTGAGAAATGAAGATCATTGATAGCTCGTATTCTTCCTGCAGGTCACGAAGAAGATTGATTATTTGCGCTTGCACCGACATGTCGAGAGCGGATACCGGTTCGTCGAGAATGAGGACCTCGGGCTTCGATGCGAGGGCCCGTGCTATGCACACCCTCTGCCGCTGACCTCCAGAGAATTCCCGCGGGTAGCGGCTCGAGTCTGAGGCACGCAGACCGACTCTTTCAAGCAAATCACCGACCTGCCCGTCGATCGATTTCCGCGATGTCGCAAGCCGATGCACTCGTAGGGGTTCCCCGACCTGCTCTCCGACGGACCGCCGTGGAGTCAAGGCCCCGTAAGGATCCTGGAAGACCAACTGGATTCGCGAGCGTACAGACCTGAACCGCCTCAGTGAAAGGCTCAGAATGTCCTCTCCATCCAGCAGTATCTCGCCGGATGAAGGCTCCTCGAGCCGGACCAAGCATCGAGCCAGAGTCGACTTTCCACAACCTGATTCACCGACTATTCCAAGGGTTGCGCCCTTGGGCAGGTCGAAGGACACGCCATCCAGAGCACGTATTGCGCCGCGGGCCGACTTTCTCTGGTCTCCGTAGCGGCTCCCAAAGAACTTCGAAAGACCGCGGACGGATAGTGCGGCATTCGGATTAGGAACTTCATTGTCCGGGACTCGAAGCTGATCAGTCATGGAGTTGCCACACTTCGGCTGAGTGGAAGCAAGCCGCCAAGTGACTGGGGCCGACCGGCATCAAGGAAGGGGACCTTTCCCGGCAGTCGGACTGAGCAATAGAGCATCGCTCGGCGAATGCACACCCAGCGGAAACCTCTCCGGCGGAAATGGAACGCCCCGGCAATTGGTAGAGACGGCCTTCGACCGTCCTTGAGCGCCCACCGGGAATGGAGCGCATTAGTCCAAGCGTGTAAGGGTGTCGCGGATTAGCGAAGACATCTGCAACCGGCCCCTTCTCAACGATCGAGCCCGCATACATAACAACAACCGAATCCGCAAGTTCCGCGACAACACCCAAGTCATGCGTGATCAGGACAACGCTCATGCGTCTCTCGTCACGAAGACGCTGGATGAGTTTAAGGATCTGTGCCTGGACGGTCACATCAAGTGCGGTGGTTGGTTCGTCGGCTACCAGTAAGACCGGATTCGCTGCAATAGCGATTGCTATCGCCACCCTTTGACACATCCCCCCTGAGAACTGATGGGGATATTGCTTAACCCGAAGTGCCGCATCGGGAATTCCGACGAGATCGAGTAACTCCACGCTTCTTCGCCTTGCCTCACGCCAAGAAA
>CALBET010001233.1 GCA_937888665.1 uncultured Acidobacteriota bacterium | reverse complement strand
AACGGACGCACGGGGAGCGGCGTGGACGAGCAGGAGATGGTGGCCTGCTGGAACGCCGAGACCGGTTCCAAATTGTGGGAACACAACTTCAACGCCATCAACACGACGGTCCCATTCAACCGGCTCGGTTGGGGAAGCGTGGTCGGTGACCCGGAGACCGGGTATCTGTACGCCATGAACGTCGACGGTGAACTGAACGCCTTCGAGCGGGACGGGACCATCGGCTGGAGCTGGCGTCTGGGGGAGGATCTGGGGCGCGCCTCCGGCTACGGCGGCCGGACATCGACGCCGGTGGTCGACGAGGACCGGCTTATCCTCAGCCTGGTCGGTTCGATCTGGGGCAAGCTGGGCGGCCCCCCGACACACCGGTACGCCGCGTTCGACAAGCGTACCGGCGAGGTGTTGTGGATCTCGACGCCCGGCTCGAGCCCCGAGGATCTGAACACCCAGTCGGTGCCGATTGTCGGGGTCGTCAACGGGCAGCGGCTGATCATCGACGGCAATGCCGACGGCAACATCTACGCGCTCAAGGCGCGGACCGGCGAGAAGGTCTGGCAGTTCAGCCTGAGCAAGCGGGGTATCAATGTGTCGCCGGTGCTCGCTGGCAACACGGTCTATGTGGCGCACAGTGAGGAGAACGTCGATGAGGGCACCATGGGCCGCCTGGTGGCCATCGACGCAACCGGAACGGGTGACGTCACCGCCACGCATGAGCGGTGGCGACTCAATGAGCTGGGTTTCGGGTTCTCGTCGCCCCTGGTGCATGACGGCCGGGTCTATCTCATCGACAACTCCGCCAACCTCTACGCGGTGGACGCCGAGACCGGTGCGGTAGCCTGGGAATTCAGCACCGGTACCGTCGGCAAGTCGTCGCCGGTCTGGGCCGACGGCAAACTCTACGTCACGGAGGTCAATGGGATCATCAAGATCCTGCAACCGGGGCCGAACGGGGCCACCGAGCTCGATCACGACGAACTCATGGTCGCCGCGGAAAATCGACCGGCCGAAATCTACGGGTCGTTCGCGGTCGGCTACGGCCGGCTGTATGTGACGGCCGAGTCCGGTATCTACTGTATCGGCAACCCCGCCACCCGGTTCACCGCCTCGGCCAGCGCCGATCCCGATCTTGGGACCGAAACCCCAGCCGGTGACACCCCCGCGGTGCTGCAGGTGGTGCCGGCGGAGGTCATCGCATCGGCCGGCGACACGGTCCAGTTCACCGTGCGGGCCTATGACGCCAACGGCCGGTTCATCGGAGAGCGGGACGCGACCTGGACGCTCGACGATCTCGCCGGGGGTCGTATCTCCGCGCGGGGCGCGCTCGCCACCGACGCCAGGGCGTCCAACCAGGCCGGCACCGTCACCGCGACCATCGGGGGGCTGAGCGCGGTGGCGCAAGTGCGGGTGTTCGCGCCGCTGCCCTGGTCTGAAAACTTCGAAAGCGGACGGCCTCCGTTTTGGATTGGCGGCGGCGGGAGCCTGGCGGTTGTGGACCTGAACGGCAATCAGGTCTTCCGCAAAGGTGCGTCGCGCACGGGCATCCATCGCCACGCCATCTACATGGGCCCGTCGAGCATGTCTGGGTACACCGTGCAGGCCGACGTGCTGTCGACCCAACAGGGACGGCGCCGGCCGGATATCGGCCTGATCAACAGCGGCTACACGATGGACATGCAGGGCAACCGCCAGAAGATCCAGCTGCAATCCTGGGCGGCCGAGCTGCGGATCAAGGAAGAGGTGGACTTCCCGTGGGAGCCGGACACCTGGTACCGCATGAAACTGCGGGTGGACATCGAGGGTGACCGCGGCATCGTCCAGGGCAAAGTGTGGCCTCGCGACGGCACCGAGCCGACCGACTGGACTATTACGGCCGAGGACCCCCTGCCGAACCGGACGGGCAGCCCCGGCATCATCGGCTACTCGCCGATCGACATCTACTTCGACAACGTCAGTGTGGTGGAGAACCAATGACTCGACACCGTGTGATCGATTTCGTGCTGGTCGGCCTGAGTGCCCTGGTCGTCGCGGGAACCTCAAATATCGCCGAGGCACAGAGCGACATTGGCATGTTCGGGAACACGCCATCGCGCAACATGGTGTCGGACGAGACCGGTATACCGGACAGCTGGGACCCAAAGACCGGGGCCAACATCCTGTGGACGCAGCCGGTTGGTTCGCAGGCCTACGGCGGTCCGACGGTCGCCAACGGCAAGGTGTACATCGGCACCAACAACGAAGGCGTCAGGAACCCCGCCTACCAGGGGGACAAAGGCGTGCTGATGGCGTTTGACGCCGCGACCGGCGACTTCGTGTGGCAGATGGTGCACGATAAGCTGTCGGCGGGTCGCGTCAACGACTGGCCGCTCCAGGGCGTGTGCTCCACGGCATTCGCCGAAGGCGACAAGGTCTGGTATGTCTCGAACCAGGCGCATGTCGTCTGTCTCGATGTGAACGGGCTGGCCAACGGCAACGACGGTCCGTTCACCGGCGAGACCGGCACCGGACCGACTGATGGCGACATCATCTGGTCCTACGACATGATCGGCGAGTTGGACGTGTTCCCCCACAACCTGGCGACCGGCTCGCCACTGGTCGTCGGCGACGTGCTCTACACCGCCACCAGCAACGGCGTGGATGAGGGGCACGTGAACATTCCATCGCCGTTCTCACCCAACATCATCGCGCTCAACAAGAACACCGGTGAGTTGATCTGGGAGAACACCGACGTGGGCGAGGGTATCCTGCACGGCAGCTGGACCAATCCGGCCTACGGCGTGATCAACGGCACCGCCCAGATCATCTTCCCGGGCGCCAATGGCGTCATCTATGGTCTTGACGCGGCGACCGGCACGTCGATCTGGACGTTCGACTGCAACCCCAAGGACGCAGAGTGGATTCTTGGTGGACGGGGCACCCGCAACAACATCCTCGGAACACCGGTCATCTACAACAACCGCGTCTACATCGGCGTCGGTCAAGATCCCGAGCATGGGGAGGCCCCGGGGCATTTCTACGCCATCGACGCCACCGGCAGCGGCGATGTGACGGATACGCACAAGGTCTGGAGCCGCGACGGCGAAGACTTCTATCGCACCATGTCGACTGCCGCGATCGCTGACGGCGTCCTCTACATCTCGAGCCTGTCCGGTTTCCTCCACGCGCTTGACCCCGACACCGGTGAAGAGTTCTGGACCTACGACGCATTCGCCGCGGTCTGGGGCTCGCCGTTCGTGGTGGACGGCAAGGTGCTGCTGGGCGACGAGGATGGCGACATCGCCATGCTCCGCGCCGGCAAGAAGATGGAGCTGCTGGGCGAGATCAACATGGGCGCCTCCGTCTACGGCACCCCCGTGGTGCGCAACGGTGTCATGTATCTCCTCACCCGCAACCGCATCTGGGCGGTGAAGGCCGGTGCACAGTCGGCCGCGATCGGGAACTAGTCCCCTGGAAGGGGACTAGAACGTCGCTCACTTGTGTCGACATCAGTGTGGCAAGGCTTCAGGTGTGCCACGCAGGCCTGAAGGCCCGCGCCACCAACGCATCGGAGCTCTGGGCTCAGGACCCGATCACACAGCGGGAGAACACCATGTGTGGGGCAAGGCTGCAGCCGTGCCACGCAGGCCTGAAGGCCTGCGCCACCAACGCCATCGGAGTTCTGGGCTTAGGACCCGATCACACAGCGGGAGGACACCATGTGTGGGGCAAGGCTGCAGCCGTGCCACGCAGGCCTGAAGGCCTGCGCCACCAACGCCATCGGAGCTCTGGGCTTAGGACCCGATCACACAGCGGGAGAACACCATGTGTGGGGCAAGGCTTCAGCCTTGCCACGCAGGCCTGAAGGCCTGCGCCACCAACGCCATCGGAGCTCTGGGCTTAGGACCCGATCACACAGCGGGAGGACACCATGCGTATCGCCGCGGCGGTATTCCTGTACGCGAGTGTGCTGTCGGCCGGGACGGCTGCCGGCCAGACGCGCGACACCCTGGACATCTACGTCATCGACGTCGAGGGCGGCGAAGCGACCTTGTTCGTCTCGCCGTCCGGCGAGTCGATGCTGGTCGACACCGGCTGGCCGGGATTCGACGGCCGTGACGCCGATCGCATCGCGGCGGCGGCTGAAGAGGCCGGCATCTCCCAGATCGACCACCTGATCGTCACGCACTTCCACGCCGACCACATGGGCGGCGCGTTGCAACTGGCCGACCGGCTGCCGGTCGTGAACTATCTCGACCATGGCGCCACCGTCGACGAGGGCGAACGCCAGCGGGCCGCGTTCGCTGAGTACGTGACACTACGGAGCGGCGGCGCGCACCGCACGGTGGCCCCCGGTGACCAGGTGCCGATCGACGGGCTCGACGTGCGGATCATCGCCGCGGACGGCGACGTCCTCGCCACCGCCCTACCAGGTGCCGGCCGGCCCAATCCGCACTGCGACGGATTCGCGTTCCATGGGGAAGATATTCTCAGCCGCTATGGCGACGCCGAAGACCAGCGGTCGGTGAGCGCCTTCATCGGCTTCGGCCAGTTCCGCTCAGTGATCATGGGCGACCTGACCTGGAACAAGGAACAGCCGCTGATGTGCCCCGACAACAAGGTTGGCACGGTGGATCTGTATCTGGTGTCTCATCACGGATCGGACACGTCCGGGTCGGACGCGCTGGTGCAGGCGCTAGCGCCCAGAGCCGCGGTGATGAACAACGGGCCTCGGAAGGGTGGCGGGCCGGAAACGTTCGAGCGCCTGGCGCAGGTTGAGGGCCTGGAGGACCTGTGGCAGAACCACTACGCCGTCGGGGTCGGTGACGCGAACCGGCGGGAGTCGTTCATCGCCAATCTCCAGGACTTCGCAGCGTCGGACCGCGATGACGAGGTGCACCTGGGCGCGGCCTACTGGACGCACATCGCGGCCAGACGTGACGGGTCATTCACGGTGACCAACAGCCGAAACGGTTTCAGCCGCCGCTACCCGCCACGCGGCGGTCGCTGAGGACACTGACAGACAGGGCGCTGAAAACCGACGGGCTCAGACGGCGACTTCGTGCTCCCGGAGCACGTCGTTCAAACTTGTCTTCCGATCGGTCGATTCCTTGCGCTGTCCGATGATCAGACCGCACGGCACGCCGAACTCCCCGGACGGGAACGTGCGCGGCTGGGTGCCGGGAATCACGACCGAGCGGGACGGCACACGGCCGCGGTAGACCACCGCGTCGGGGCCGGTGACGTCGATGATCGGCGTCGACGCGGTCAGCACCAGGCCTGCCCCGAGGACGGCTTCCTTCTCCACGCGGACCCCTTCCACGACGATGCAGCGGCTCCCGACGAAGGCGCCGTCCTCGACGATGACCGGGGCCGCCTGCAGGGGTTCGAGGACCCCGCCAATGCCGACGCCGCCCGAGAGATGCACGTCGCGACCGATCTGAGCGCACGACCCCACCGTTGCCCAGGTGTCGACCATCGTGCCAGACCCCACGTAGGCTCCGATGTTCACATATGAGGGCATCATCACCACGCCACGTTCCAGATGGGCTCCGTAGCGACACAGCCCGTGCGGGACGACGCGCACGCCGGCCTCCGCGAAATTCTTCTTGAGCGGGATCTTGTCGTGGAACTCGAAGCCACCGACCTCCATCACCTCCATCGAACGCAGTGGGAAGTAGAGCAGGATCGCCTGCTTGATCCAGTCATGGACCACCCAGTCCCCGTCCCGAGGTTCGGCGACCCGTAGGGCCCCACGATCCAACCGCGCGATGACTTCCTCGACCTCGGCTCGGACTGCTTCTCCGGCCTCAGGTGTCCCTGCCGCGTAGGCGCTCCGTATCGCGGTTTCCAGCTCGTGCGTCGACTCGTCTTGAGAACTCAGGGTAGGTGTGCTCACGGCTGGATCCTCTGCAATCTCGCCGCGGCTTCGCGGCTGTCGTCTTCAGTGGCGACCAAGGCGAAACGGACGTGTGCCTCTCCACCCGCTCCCAAGTAGGCCCCGGGCGTGACCAGGATGTCATCTTCCAAGAGACGCTCCGCGAAGCCAATCGAATCGCCGAAACCGTCGGGCACACGCAACCACAGATAGAAGGTCGCGTCGCCTCCGTCGTGGTGCCAGCCGCGGCGCTCGAAGGCCTCGATGAAGACCTGCCGACGACGGCGATAGCGGTCGACGATCTCCCGCACGTGCGCGTCGTCGTCCCACGCCACGGTCGCGGCGTCCTGGACGAAGGCAGGGGTGGCGACCCCGACGCTGGGCCGAAACTTCGCCAAGGCGGCGATCCACGTAGGGTCGCCGACGACGAAGCCGCTGCGAAAGCCGGTCATGCACGAGCGCTTGGAGCAGGAGTGGAAGGCCAGCACACCCTCGAAGTCCGGTGCCTCGTCGGGCACCAGTACCGACGGATGCGGCGCCCCGAAGCAGAGATCGGCGTAGCACTCGTCTGAGGCCAGGACGACGCCGTGCTCGCGCGCGAGCTCCCGCATGCGCGCGTACCACGCCGCGTCCGCTTCGGCCCCCGTGGGGTTGTGGGGGTAGTTGATCCACATCACCGCCGTTCGCGCCAACATCGCCGGATCGAGCGACTCGGGGTCCGGTCGGTAGCCGGTCTGCCGGGTCAGCGTGATCGCGTGCACGGTGCCGCCGGCGTAGCGGGCGCCGTCGACGTAGACCGGGTAGGCCGGTTCGAAGACGACCACGCCCCGTCGCGCGCCTCGCGGGTCGAGGAACGCCAGGTGCGACGTAAAGATCGCTTCCTTGGTACCGGTGACGGGCAGGATGTGACGTTCGGGGTCGACGTCGAGTCCGAAGCGCCGTTTCAGATACCGAGCGATGCTGGCCCGAAGCTCGGGCTTACCCTTCACCGTGGGGTAGGAGGACACTTCTGGCACCGCGTCGGCGAGGGCGCGGCGGATGAACGCCGG
>CALBET010001232.1 GCA_937888665.1 uncultured Acidobacteriota bacterium | reverse complement strand
GTCATGGGGATATGTCCTTCCATCTGCGCGGTTCCGGATGATGGCGTTGTCACTAGAGTGCCTCGTCGCCGATCTCGCCGGTTCTGATCCGGACGGCGTTACTGACATCACTCACGAAGACCTTGCCGTCTCCGATTGAACCTGTGCGGGCGGCCTTGGTAATGGCGCTACTCGCCGCTTCGACCAACTCGTCGGTCACGACCGTTTCGAGTTTCATCTTCGGTACGAAGTCGACGGTGTATTCGGCGCCCCGATAGATTTCGGTGTGGCCCTTTTGCCGGCCGAAGCCCTTGACTTCGGTGACGGTGAGCCCCTGAACGCCGGCTTTGGCGAGCTGGTCTCGCACGTCGTCGAGAACGTGGGGCTTGATGATGGCCGTGATCAATTTCATCTGACTCTCCTGTTGCCGAGCGGGTGCGGCACCCGCGGCTGGCTACGTATTCGATGTCGAGTGCAACCGTTCTGTGAACGGGTCGTCAGCCGATGGATTCCGATATAGCAAGCTGCGGGCCAGATCACGTGGTGGAGCGGCCACGGGGCGACAGGCCCAATGAATACGGCACGAAACCCGGATCGTGACCAGGGGCGGCAGAACTGGATTCGACGAGATTGTCGTGCCAGGAAGGCAGATGCGACGTTCGTGTGGTTCCGGGGCGTGTTCGCGAGTGGAGCGCGGTCGGCGCGGGGAGGAGACGCTCAGGTCCGGTAGCGGCTGCTGTCGATCCCGAACTTCTTGACCTTGTAGCTGATGATGCGCTCGGTCGATTGCAGCAACATCGCGGCCTTGACCCGGTTGCCGCGCGTGGTCTTCAGCGCATCCTCGATCAAGTCCTTCTCATAGGCCTCGACCGCCTCGCTGAATGAGAGGCTCATGACCGTGCCGGATGCCTCGCCGGTCTGGAGAGACGGCGGGAGATCATGCGCGTGAATGACGTTGCCGTCGCAGACCAGCACCGCGCGTTCGAGCGCGTTCTCCAGCTCGCGCACGTTCCCCGGCCAGTGATACGACATCAACATGTCGATCGCGGGGGTCGAGATCCGCTTGACGTGTTTGCCATGCTCGACCGCGTAGCGTTCCAGGAAGTGGTCCGCCAGGAGCAGCACGTCAGTCTTCCGATCACGCAGCGGCGGCACGAAGATCGCGAAGACGTTCAGCCGATAGTGAAGATCCTCGCGAAACGTCCCGGCCGCCATTGCGCCCTCGACGTCCGCATTGGTCGCCGCGATCAAACGGACGTCGACCTTGACCGGCTGGGTGCCGCCCAGGCGTTCGAATTCACGCTCCTGCAGCACCCGCAGCAGTTTGACCTGTGTGGACGGATTGAGGTCGCCGATCTCGTCGAGAAAGAGTGTGCCGCCTTCGGCCAGCTCGAACCGCCCTTTCTTGCGAGTCTGGGCTCCGGTGAAGGCGCCTTTCTCATAGCCGAATAGCTCCGACTCGATCAGCGAGTCGGGCAGGGCGGCGCAGCTGACCTTGATGAAGGGCTTCTTGGCGCGTCGCGAGTTGTAATGAATGGCATGGGCGATGAGTTCCTTGCCAGTGCCGGATTCGCCGCGCACGAGCACCGTCGTGTTCGCGCCGGCGACCTGGTTCACCTGCGTATACACCTCGCGCATCGGGCGGCTGGTGCCCACGATGTTGGCGAAGTCGTATTTCTGTGTGAGCTCATCACGCAGGTGGACGTTTTCTTCGACGAGTCGTCGGCGCTCAGCATCCACCAGATGATTGACACGGATCGCCTGTGCGATCATGGTCGTGACCACGTTGAGGAACCGGACATAGCCCTGATAGTCCCGCCCCGTCTCAAACGGGAGGTCCACACTGATCGCGCCCACCGGTTCCTTTCGGGTCGCGATCGGGACGCAGATGAAACTGATGTCGCGGCGTTCGAGGTTCCTGCGCCGAGCCCGGTTGAGGAACATCGGTTCCTGGCTCACGCGCGGTACGATGACCGGTTTGCCGCTTTCGACGACCCGCCCGGTCACCCCTTCGCCCACTTTGTACCGGGCTGAGCGCCCCTCGGGCGTCAACCCCTCCGCCGCTTCGACGTGGAGCAGGCCGGTGTCCGGGTTCAACAGGGTGATCGAGCCGCAGACCACGCTGTCCCGGCGGTCGAGCAGTTGGAGGACCCGCTGGAGCGAGGCGTGAAGACTGGACCCGCCGGCCAGGGCCTCGTTGACCTCGGACAGTGTGTCCAGGCGAGCGGCGTCCTGCGAGAGTGCGCGTTGTGAAGGCACAAGAATGTCGCGGTGATACGGTCCAAGAGACGATCCTGGGCTTCCGCTGGCTGCTACGGGAGCGTCATCGGCAATCGCGTTTCGCCCATCAGATACTGGTCGATGCCGGCCGCGGCACTGCGGCCCTCGGCGATGGCCCACACGATGAGTGATTGCCCTCGCTGCATGTCCCCGGCGGTGAAGACGCCCTCGACGCTCGTCATCCAGGTCTTGTCGCGCGAGACGTTCCCGCGGGCGGTGAGCGTGACGCCGAGCTGGTCCAGCAGGCCGTCGCGCTTCGGGCCGGTGAAACCCATGGCCAGCAGCACCAAGTCGACCTCGAGTTCGTACTGGCTGTCCGGGACCGGTCTGAACGACGGGCGCCCGTTTTCCTGGGTCATCTCGACCGTGGCGGCATGCAGTGTCGTCACGCGACCCGATTCGTCGCCGGTGAACCGTTCCGTCGACACCGAATATACCCGGTCCCCACCCTCTTCGTGCGCGCTTGTCACCCGGAAGATGTGCGGCCACTGGGGCCACGGGTTGGCGTCGCCACGCTCCTCCGGCGGACGAGGCAACAGCTCGAACTGATGCACCGACTTTGCACCGTGCCGGTGGACCGTGCCCAGGCAATCGGCCCCGGTGTCACCCCCGCCGATGATGACCACGCGCTTGCCTTCGGCGCTGATGAAGTCGGCGTCATCCACCGCGTCACCCTCGCACCGCCGATTCTGCTGGGTCAGAAACTCCATCGCGAAATGGATGCCGCGCAGTTCGCGTCCCGGCA
>CALBET010001231.1 GCA_937888665.1 uncultured Acidobacteriota bacterium | reverse complement strand
CGCGATTGCCCGCCTCCCGCAACGCTGGGTGATCCAGATCACGCAGGCCGGTATTGTCGTGCTCCTGATCGGGTTCTCCCTGCTCTTCCGAGTCGGCGAGAACTGGGTGTCGGCGACCAGCTTGTATCTGTTCCGGCTCATCCTCGGGGTGTTGCTGACCAGCCAGGTGTTTACGCTGGCCAACGACGTTTACGACCCGCGCCAGGCGAAGCGCTTCTTCGGGTTCATCACCGCCGGGGCGTCGCTGGGCGGGCTGACCGCCTCCATCCTGGTCAATCAGACCATCAAATTGTTCGGATTCGACAACCTCCTGCTGGTCAGCGCGGTGCTCATCGTCGCCTGCATGGCCATCGTGACCGCGGTGCTGCGCCGCACGAAGGGCGTCGAGCTCAAGAACGTCGGGGCCGCCAAGGAGGAGACGCCAGTCCCCTGGAACGAGGCGGTACGGATGCTGCGCGAGTCACCGCATCTGCGGGTCATCGCCATCCTCATCGGGCTGTCTGCGATGGGCGCCGCGCTGATCGACCAGCAGCTCAACATGGCGGTGGAGGAGGTCGCCGGCGCCGGTCAGGGCGAGGGCATCTCGGCGCTCCTCGCGACCGTGCAGGGGTACACCTCCCTGGCGGGGTTCGTGATCTCGGTCTGGCTGACCGCCCGGATTCACCGATATCTCGGTGTCGGGGTCGCCCTGCTCCTACTCCCGATCGGTCTCGGCGGCACGGCGGTGGCGATGCTGTTGAGCCAGCAGCTCTGGTCCTCGATGCTTGCCAGGACCGTGGACTCGTCCCTGCGCTACTCCATCGACAAGACGAGCCGCGAGATCTTGTTCATGCCGCTCCCGAACGAGCTCAAGTATCAGGCCAAGCCGTTCGTCGACGTCACCGTCGATCGCGTCTCGAAATCCGTCGTCAACATCCTTATCCTCGTGCTGATCAAGCCGTGGGGCCTCGGGTTGCGCTGGCCCTCCCTGAGCATCGCCAGCCTGGTCCTGTTCGTCCTCTGGGTGTACATGTCGATCCAGGCCCGGAACGGCTATCTGGCCGCCTTCCGTCGCAGTATCGAGCAACGCGATGTGCAGCCGGCCGAAGTGCGGCTGGATGTGGCAGACCTGTCCACGGTGGAGACGCTGGTCGAAGAGCTTGCGCATCCGGACGAAGCGCGCGTGCTGTACGCCATCGACATGCTCGAGTCGCTGGACAAGCGGAACCTGGTGACTCCGCTGCTGCTCCACCACGACTCAGCCGCGGTACGGGCCCGGGCGCTCGCGGCGATGGGGTCGGCACGCACCGAGATCGCGCGGCGGTGGGCCTCCGTCATCCAGAACATGATCACGGATGAAAGCCCCGACGTCCGGGCCGCCGCCATCGGCGCGTTGGCCAGCATCAACGATCAGGACGCATCGGTGTACGCGCGCTCCCTGCTGGCGGACGAGGACCCGCGCATCGTCGCCACCGCGGCCGTCGCGCTGTCGCAGAGCGGTCGCGCGGCGGACGAAGACGCCGCCGACCGTGCCCTGGCCGCGTTGGCCGTCGCCGCCGACGAAAGCGACCCGCGGGCCCGACGCGACCTCGCGGCCGCCATCCGACAGGTGGGTGGCGCGAACTGCCGGCATATTCTGATCCCACTGCTGCACGACAGCGATCCGACGGTCGCGGCCGAAGCGATGCGAAGCGTCCGCGCACTGCCGTCAACGGACAACCTCTTCGCGCCCACGCTCATCTCACTCCTGGGTAACCGGCAGCTGAAGAGCGGTGCCCGGGAAACCCTGGTGGGCTATGGCGAGCCTGCCATCGCCATGCTGGGCCACTTCCTGGGCGACCCCAACGAGGATATCTGGGTCCGGCGTCACATCCCGGCGACGCTCGCGCGGATCCCGTGCCAGGCCTCAATGGACATCCTGATTACGGGCCTGAACCAGCCCGACGGATTCCTGCGCTACAAAGTGCTCAGCGCCACTCAGAAGTTGAGCCGAGCGAATCCCGAACTGACATTCAAATCTGAACCGCTCGAGGTTCTGGCCCTCAAGGAGGGCAGGGCCTATTTCAACGGGTTGACCCTGCATCACAACCTGTTCGTTCGGGCGGGCCTCCCGACCACCTCGGTGCTGGCGATGACGCTGGACGAGAAGATTCATCGCAGTCTTGACCGCATCTATCGTCTGCTCGGGCTCCTGTATCCCTGGAGAGACATCGCGGCCGCGCGGTCCGCGATCGAACGGGGCGACGCACGGGCCCGATCGAGTGCGTTCGAGTATCTGGACAACATCCTCTCCAGCCAGCTTCGCGGGCGGTTGATGCCGGTGCTCGAGGAGATGCCGCTCGGCGAGAAGGTTCGACGGGCCAACGTGGTGCTCAAGACCCGTCCGCGTAACGTCGAAGAGACGCTGTTGCAGTTGATCAACGAGGACGATCCGGTCGTGGCCGCCGCCGCCGTCGACCTCGTCCGTGAACAAGAGATCTGGAGCCTGACCGACGACGTCGAGTTCGTGCTGGCGCACCGCGACGCGAAGGACTGGTATGTGTTCGAGGCGGCGTCCTGGACCCTGGCCTCGCGCCATCTGACCAGCGAACGCCGCCGCGAGCTGTGGCTTGAGCCGCTGCCGGCGGCGGCACTGGTCGGACGATTGCGCGGGCTCCCGATGTTCGCCTCGGTCAGTATCGACGAATTGTTCCGGATTGCCGGAGCCGGTCACCAGACCCGACATGAGGCCGCCACGACCCTCCTTCAGGAGGGCGCCGTGCCGGACGCCCTCTACGTGCTGCTCGACGGTCGTGTCGAATCCACTGCGCGTCGCGGCGAGCGATGCGACATCTCCCCGCCGGTGACCCTCGGCTTCGAAGAGTTACTCAAGGGGACCCTGATGTCGCACACGGTCAAGACGCTGGAACCGTGTGTCACCTTGCGGCTCGAGACAGACCAGATGCGCACCTTGCTCGCGGACAACACCAACCTGATGCAGGGCTTCTTCCGGACCCTCGCCAGGCGCGGGGCAACCGGTGGAGCGGCGATCATCAAGGGGGAGGTCGATACCGCGCTGGTCGGTCCGGCCAAGGAGCCACTGACCCCGATTCAGAAAGTGCTGGCCATGCAGCGGGTCCCGGTCTTCTCCCGAGTGGGCGCCACCGAGATGCGCCATCTCGCGGCAGTGGCCCACCAGGTCGAACTTGTACCGGACGCGGTGGTCTCCGGGGAAACCGACCCGCCGATGGTCTGCGTGGTGCTCTCCGGCGCCCTCTCGCTCGAGGCACCGGGCGGGGCCATCCCGCCGATGCGAGCCGAACCGGGGGATGTGATCGGGCTGCTGGAGGCGCTTGCCGGTCTGGAGGGCGACGCGGGGCCGGAGCCGCGCCGACTGATCGTCGCTCAGCCAGGCGTCGCACTGCGTATCGACCCCGACGACCTGTACGACCTGCTCGGGCAACGGCCTGACCTCCTTCAACAGATCTTCGGCGCCCTCTTCGGGAAACGCGGCCGATAGCCGCGTCTCGACGCACCCCAGAGCCGGTCATGAGACCCCTGGTTGCACCGTCTGGAGCATCGGCTCCTGGCTCGCGGAGCGGTGACAGTGTGATACAAACGTTTGAGCCACGCCACAAGGAGATCCCCATGGAGCGTCATGCCACCGCGGCCGTTTGTGCCGTCCTGTTTGTCTGCGCACTGAGCCTTCCTGCAGGCTCGGCTCAGGCGCAGGCCGGCGCCCAGCTCGAACAGGAGGTACGCGACGTCCTGCGGAAAGAGCGTTCCCTCCGCCGGCTCGACGTGGCGATCTCCGGGTCGGAGGTCACGCTCACCGGAGAGCTCGAGTCGTTCTGGCAGAAAAGCGAGGCGATCCGGCGAAGCCTGGAGGTAGATGGCGTCGACACGGTGGCCACCGAGATCGAGATCCCGCCCTCTGAGGGCGACCAGCAGCTGGCCGAGGAGGTGGCCAAGGCGGTGCAAGGCTACCCGCACTACTCGCTGTATGACTACCTCGACGGGGCCGTCGACAAGGGCGTCGTGGCGCTGTGGGGACGCGTGACGCCAGACCGGAACAAACCGCGCGAACTGTTTGAACGAGTGGCGAAAATCCCTGGCGTGCAGGATGTGCGGAACGAGATCCAGACGATGACGCCGTCGACCGGAGACACCAATCTACGCCGAAGCCTGTCCAGATCGATCTTCAGCAGTAGCCATTTCGAGCGATTCCAAAGCGTACGAAACCCCCCGTTCCACATCATCGTGGAGCGCTCCTCGGTCACGCTGGTCGGCTGGGTCCAAGGCGAGATCGAGCGACGCGAGATGGAGCGGATCGCCCGGATGACGGAGGGCGTGCTCCGGGTCGACAATCAGTTGCAGACCATCCAGTAGGCTGCCGCGCCCCGGGGTCACCTCCAGACCACGCAACACTCGGTTCCGGCTGGTCAGATTCGCCTCCAACTCGGTCTCGTACTGCACCGCCGTCACCCCGTCC
>CALBET010001230.1 GCA_937888665.1 uncultured Acidobacteriota bacterium | reverse complement strand
CAGACTCCCCCCGGGCGTTCGGCGACTTCAGCGGGCGCTCTACGCGAAGGCGAAGACGGCGCCGACGCGGCAACGGCCTGAGGTCCCGACGCGCGGGACCCCCGCGTCTCGGCCGCGCAGGTGCGCGGCCGACTGCGACCGCTGCCGGTCGGCCGTCCGTCGTGAGCGTTGGCGTGAAACCAGTCGGAGAGCCGGATGCGGGAAATCCGCACGTCCGGTTCGATGAGCGGGCATCGGAAACGGAGCGATGAGACGGATTGAGGCACCGGCGTTTTGGCGAAAGCCGCCGGTCACCGCGACTTCCCGCCTCTCAGGCCACTGCGCCGATGCTCGACTCTACACCGATGAACAACGCGGATCGGCGGGATGCAGCGCTCGTCGAATGCAGCGGGACTTGCACCACGGGCTGTTAGGATGCTATCGCGCCAAGGACCCTATGGTCGGTTTCCTGTGACGGATCCGTCTCAAGTACTTCCCGTAGCGCGCGAAGCAGCGTGTCCCGCGTGAACGGCTTGTCCACGAGGCGTTCCCGCGCCGGATCGACAATGCTGCGGTCGAAGTAAGTGGTACCGCAATAGCCAGACATGTATAACACCTTCAGGTCCGGGCGGGTCTCAAGCAAGCGGCTCACCATCTGCTTACCGTTCATCCCCGGCATGATCACGTCCGTGAGCACGCCGTGGATCGTGGTGTTCCCGTCGGCGATCCGGAGCGCGGCGTCCGGTGTTGGCGCTTCGAGGACGTGATAGCCGACGCTTCGCAGCATCTGCAGCGCGTAGGTGCGCACCGCGGCCTCGTCCTCAACGAGGAGAATCGTCTCGCCCCGTCCAGGCGCGGCGGGGCCGGCCGACTCGGCCGGTGCCACCGCGGTGGCGGGTCGGTCGGTTCGCGGCAGAGAGATCGTGAAGGTCGTGCCATGATCCGGGGCGCTGTCCACCTCGATGTATCCGCCCAGCTGCTTCACCGTGCCATACACCGTCGCGAGCCCAAGGCCTGATCCTTTGCCTGGGCCCTTCGTGGTGAAGAACGGCTCGAACATCTGGGCCCGGGTGTGCGTGTCCATACCGGCGCCCGTGTCGGTGACCGCCAGGACGGCGTAGCATCCCGCCGGGATCGTGAATCGTCCCGTGTCGGTCTCTTCGAGGGTGGCCGTCGAGGTGGCGATCGTCAGCCGCCCGCCGTTCGGCATGGCGTCCCGCGCGTTGACCGCCAGGTTGATCAGGATCTGCTCGAGCTGCGTGCTATCGGCGGTGACCGCCTCAAGGTCCGGAGTCAGTTTGACGTCGATGGCGATGTGCTCGCCGATCAGCCGGCCGAGCAGTTGATGGACGTCGCGGACGACATCGTTCACGTCGACGACCGTCATATTAAGCACCTGACGTCTACTGAATGCCAGCAATTGCCGTGTCAGCGCCGCCGCCCTGTTACCCGCGCACTGGATCTCCTTCGCGTCTTCGTGGATCGGGTCGTTGGGGTCGGCGTCCCGGATGATCGACTCGCTGTAGCCGAGAATCGCGGTGAGCAGGTTGTTGAAGTCGTGCGCGACACCAGCGGCCAGCCGGCCCATACCCTCCATCTTCTGGGAGCCGACTAACTCCTGCTCGAGCTTTCGTCGGTCGGTGATGTTCTCCGCCATTCCAACGATCCGTCGGACGACGCCGTCGGGGTCGCTGATCGGGAAGCCGCGGTCCGTGATCCAGCGGGTCGCCCCGTCCTTATGCACCACCCGGTAATCGACCTTGAACCCCCGCGCGAGCGATTCGGGGCGGAGGGCGGCCAGCGCGCGGTCCCTATCCTCAGCGTGGATGGCGGCGGTCCACCCCTTCACCGGGTCGTGCACGTCTCGGCGGTCCCGGCCCCAGACG
>CALBET010001229.1 GCA_937888665.1 uncultured Acidobacteriota bacterium | reverse complement strand
AAACTTGAGGAACTGGACGCTCGACACGGTGACGACCTCCTGCCAACCATGCGGGCGATGTCGGCAGACGATGTGCTGAATATGCAGTTCGGCGTGTCACTGGCCGAGGACGGCTGGGTGCTGCCGAAATCACCCGCCGCGATCTTCAGCGAGGGGTCGCACAATGTCGTCCCGCTGCTGGCCGGAGTGAACAACGGGGAGGGGCTGATGTTCGTCCGGCCCGACCGGACGTTCAGCACTCTTGGGGAGCAGAAGCAGGAGCGGCTGGCCGAATGGGGCGAGCCGGGTCGCGGCCTCGCCGATCACTACCTGGCCGGAACGCCCGATGGGCTCTACACCAGCGAGGTCGACTACAACACCGACCTGTGGTTCGCCCGGCCGAACCGGGAGATTCTGAATGCGATGTCGAGAACCCCGGCCGACACCTTCATGTATCTCTTTACCAGGAATCTGCGCGACCCGGCCGAGCGGGCGCCCCACGCCATGGAATTACGGTACGTGTTCCAGACACTCCCGAACGACGCGTCCGAGGCGGATCGCCGTATCTCAGACCTGATCAGCGACTACTGGGTCGCGTTCGCCACCAACGGGAATCCGAACCGGGACGGAGTGCCCGCATGGCCCGGGTATGACGCGGACCGGCAGACACATCAGGTCATCGGGGCGACGCTGACGCAGGGCACCGCGTTCCGCCGCGCCGAACTCGACGCGATGGATCGATATTTCGCCGCAACCTGGGCCAGCGCGAAGCACTGACCGCGAGCACCGCTGAACCCGTGCCCCGCGGACGTCGACCCACCCGGGGCCGAGGGCGAGAGACGACGTTGCGTTGCTTTCCAACGGCAAATCGGTCGCTCCGAGACGCTGGGTCTACGCACCTAGTCGGCGGTCCTTGGCGAGAAGTGGCGGTGCTGTCTCCGTGGCCATGCAACGGTCGCGATGGAACAGGCGTCATGGCCCCTTGGGTCGCACCAAAGAAATAGACCGGTCGGCCCATCGACCGACCGGTTCTAGGTTGAAGTGCGCCCGGATCTCCTCAAGACTGTACGAATGCTCTCCTCCGGCCCCGTCGAACCACACCATGTGCACTGGCCGACCCTTGTCTAACGAGGCCTCGAAGGTGGCGAGATCATTGTCGGGAGCCGCGACGCCAAACCGTATTTTCTTGGATTTCGTCGGGCGACGTCGCCTGCTCCGAAATAGAGAATATATGGCTCATTGGTGTCGATGGTCGTCGCCGAAGTGCTCGATGAGCACCTGCTCTTCGTGCGGGACCCAACGGGTGGCCGCGATAAGTTGTTGAAGAGATTAGAGCCCCCCATCAGCGCCCCTCTGGGGTCACGTGACATGATTATGCCGATGCTGGCACGCGCGAACCTGAGGAGGGTCGTGGCGGTCTGCCTGGCTGCCGGAACCGGCGCGGTCGTGGGGACGGAGCCGTCGCAGACCGAACCGCTCCGAACGCCGGGGGAACCGGTGTCGGCCATCGTCTATCACCTCGTCGAGGGCGCCCGCTACTTTGACATCTTGATCGCCCGGATCGGGCGGCGGGAGTACACGGTCATCGGAGAGCTGGACGACATGTGTCTCGAGCTGCCCGATCAGCGCGATTACGATGGAGACGGGGCGAGCGACGCTCTGGTGCGTCGCACCGACGCGTGCGGGAGTGTCGCCGGCCCCGGACCTCTCTTCTTCGTCTCAGGCGGTGACGGATTCCGCCAATCAAACCGGTTTCCCGGCGAGCATCCGAACGTCGAGCCCTGGGAGGGCGGG
This sequence comes from uncultured Acidobacteriota bacterium, assembly GCA_937888665.1. Classification (GTDB taxonomy): domain Bacteria; phylum Acidobacteriota; class Vicinamibacteria; order Vicinamibacterales; family UBA8438; genus UBA8438. The sequence continues at coordinate 7,840 of CALBET010001229.1, read as the reverse complement.
TGGAGCGTCGTTACCGGCTCGGGTCGGTACCTGCTTCGCGAAGGACGAGCCGTTCTGGTGAGCCGGTAAAGCCACGTCTCTGGACGTTCCTTGGTGACCTACGCGATGAAGGCGGGTCATAATCCGAGCAAACTTTCGAATCCTGGCAGACCGCCGGGTGACCACATGAAGGAGTCTCACCATGATCACACGCTGCATCGCGACGGCGATGACCACGCTCGCCCTGTTGGCGCCCGCGGCGCCCACGGCCGCACAAGACGCGACGCGCACCGCCTGGGACGCACCCAATCTGCAGGGGGTCTGGGATTTCCGCACCATCACGCCGCTCGAGCGCCCCGAGGAGCTGGGTGACAAGGCGGTGCTGACCGCCGAGGAGGCGGCGGCGTTCGAGCAGCGCACGCTCGAGGCGCAGAACAAGGACCTGCGGGCCGAAGAGATCGGCGCGCGGCGCGACGTCGCCAACGCCTACAACCAGTTCTGGTGGGACTATGGCGACGCGCTCACCGAGGACCACCGGACGTCGCTCGTGGTCGACCCGCCGAACGGACGGATTCCACGGAAGCCGCGTGAGCGGAACAGGACCGAGGCGGCCGGGGCCCCCATGACACGTATCCCCGCGGGCCCAGAGGACCGCCCTCTGTGGGAGCGCTGCATCCTCGGGTTCAACTCAGGACCGCCCATGTTACCGAGCGCCTACAACAACAACGTGCAGATCCTGCAGACACCGAAGACGGTGGTGATCTTCAACGAAATGGTTCACAACGCCCGCATCGTGCCGCTGGATGCGGCGAGGCACGTCGCCGACGACGTCCGTCTCCTGACCGGTGACGCCCGTGGTCGCTGGGACGGATCGACGCTCGTCGTCGAGACGCGGAACTTCCTGCGCGAGACCGGGTTTACCGGCGGCGGGGCGGGCATGCGGCTGGTCGAGCGGTTCGAACGGGTCGACGCCGACACCCTGCGCTACGAGTTCACGATCGATGACCCGGACAACTTCACGGAGCCCTGGACCGCGGTCATCCCGATGACGAAGAGCAACGCGCCGCTCTTCGAGTACGCCTGCCACGAGGGCAACTACGGCATGACCAATCTGCTCAGCGGGGCCCGCGCCGACGACGCGGCGGCGCGCTAACAGCCCGTGGTGGAAGTCCCGCGTCGCACCGAGAGCGGCGATGCGGCCGCCGGACAAGGCGAGAAGAGGGAGAATACCGGCAGTATTCGACCGATGAACAACGCAGATCGGCGGTTTGCAGCGCCGCTCGAATGCAGCGGGACTTCCACCACGGGCTGCTAAGGGGCTGACGCAACGAATCGATGCGCTCCGACAGCGTCGCGGTTATGAGTGCGTGGGCAAGATGACGACTGCCGGAAAGAGGCGGGCGCAGGTGCCTTCAGAAGCGCAGGCGCAACCCGCCTCCGGCCTGGACGCCCCCGGCATCCAAAGACTGGGTGCCCCCATCGACGGTTGTGAAGTCCACGGTCGCACGGCTGAACCGCACCAGTCCGCCGACACCCACGTTGGGGGTCAGGAACAGCGTGACATCGGCGCCAAGGTGAAAGCCGACCGCCGACGCGGACTGGCGCTCGGTCGGGGCGGACACGAAGGTGGCGGTGTCGAAGGGAAAGACGTCCGTGAAGTCGACGCCCCTCACGAAATCCTGATCGACGCTGAAGAGCGATGGCCCGGCGAACACCCCCACCTCGAGGTGCTCAGTGACGGGAATGAACCATTGGAGCTGGACGTGTGCCACGGTTTCGGTGCGTCCGGCCGATTGCACGCCGTCCACCACCCTGTCCTGATTGAAGAAGAACGGATTCGGAAGGCTCGCGGACACGGCGGCATCGCTGTCCCTGTCGTACCTGGAGAGCCCGACACCGATGGCCAGGTGCTCCCACACGAACGCACCGCCGCTCACGTCGAACATGACACCCCCGTCGACCGCATGGGTCGTGGTGGCGGAGGCGTCCTCTCCATTCGACGGGAACGTGAGGTTCTCGGTGAAGTCGCTTGAGGAGGCCTGAAAGCCGCCGTTGACGCTGACAAAGCCTCGTGGCTGCGCCGTGCTCTCCAGTGACGAGCAGAGGACCGCGGCCACCATTCCGACCACGCTCGTGACGTGCTTGTAAGTCTTGGGTTTCAGTAATCGCATGGTTGTCCCCGACTAGAAGTTGAGGAGCCCGACGGCGAGCAGGGCTTGAGCGACGTTGGTCGTCACCGCGCTGGTTGGGCCGAAGCGAACGACCGCCGTCTGGAGAATGGCCGCCGCCACATCGCCCCAGCCTGGACTGTTCGGAATGCCGTCCAGCAGGGCGCTGAAGAATACTTCCTCGACCTGGGCCCGGTTGGCCGCGCCGACGCCCTCCACGGCGACGCCGGACGTGAGATTGATGCCGCCCTCGATGGCGAGAAAGAACGCGTGGCTGAAGATCGTGGAGTTGATATGTTCTCCACCCAGATCCGACGCCCCGCCGCCCCAATAGAAGATCGACCCGTCAGGGAAGGTGATCAACGGGACCTCCGCCCGGAGGTCGAAGTGGTCGGGGCACGGCTGGTCCAGGACCAGCGCGCCGCCGATGAACCGGAAGCAGTCCGTCAGGGAGCGGGGGTTCGACCCCGAGCGGATCGGACCGACGCCGGGGAAGTCCTCGCCGACTTCATAGTCGGGCACGTTGGCGTTCGGATACGCGTGCTCGACACTCGCGCCGGTCACATCCCCAAACCCCTCCCCGACGGCGCCGGCCACGTTGGCGACCCCGATATACTTCCCGTCCGGACTACAGAGAAATGTCGCTCCGGAGCCCTCGAAGTTGAAGTCCGCCGGTCGCGTGCGGATCACGACCCCGTTTATGACAATGGGCAGCTCGCCGTCGGGAACGCATCCATCCGCCCGTTCGCCCCCGAACACGTTGAACCGCACGAGGTTGCCGGCCGGACGAAAGGTCGTCAGGGCGTGGGAGATCTCGTGCGCCACGACATCGAGTGCCGTCAGGGCGCGTCCGTCAGGGAACTCGCCAAACGCCATGAACCCGTTCGCCTCGGGACCGGACGGCGGGGGGCTCCAGAACGCGTTGCTGGACGCGGGGCCATCGGGCAGGTTGACCAGGGCGAACACGCGGAGATTCTGGTTGTCGATGCCGTTGTAGTTCTGGCTCTTCGCCAGATAGTCATTCACCCAACCCACGTGGGCATGGACATCGACCACCTGGGTGTCGCTCCAGTTGTTGTCCGCATCCCTCGCCACGTCACTCGACAGAAATCCGGGACCGGCCCCGTTGTCGCCGGACAGCCGATCCAAGGCGCCCTGGCTGCGGCGCATGTCCAACGTGAGGTATTCGGCGTTCCGCAGGGAGTCGCGCGCCTCAAAGGCCCCGCCCGTCGACGTCGTGCTGACCTTCTTCTGGTCACCCAACTGACCAATGCCGACGCCGACGGCGCAGTTCGCTCCGCCGGGTCGGCACGTCGACGTCTGCGTGCGACGCTCGCTGTATTCCAGTCGGATGTGTCCGTCGTGGGCGTCGACGACGTAGGTTCGTGCATTGCTCGCTGTGGTCAGGTAGGCCAGCGTGAATTGCCCCAGGGCGATGGGGTACAACGTCAGCACAGGTAGCTCCGACCCGAGCGTCGCGCCGGACCGCAACTCGACGATCTCGCCGGCCTCCTCGGGGGTAATCGTGGCGGTGGTGTCAGCATCGATGTTGCTGTACACCGAGCCTAGAATCGAGATGGCGACACCGCGCGATCGGTGGATCCGCACCTCGCCTCCATACACCCGCACGCCCTGGTGGAACTGCATGAGCACTTCATGGCTCAGCGCCGGACGCAAGCGGTCGTCATACCTTGCGCGCACTATCAGCTCCCGGCTGCGCACCATGCCATCGACCTGGCTACCCCAGCTCTGCAGATCGTCCACGTCTGTCGCCGCGATCGCGATGCGTCCCGGCACCTCTTGCGCCAGGATGCGATCGGACGGGCCGGCGAGCACGAGCAGAGCGAGACCGACTAGAGATATCGCCCGATCACGGGTGGACATCGAGCACCTTCTCCGAAACGCTCTCGCTGAGTGAAACCCCGCATCGGGAGTTGCCAGGGCGGTCATTGGGGACGTGACCCTGTCGTGTGGACCCTGAAATCCAATCATGCGCGCAGCGTATCACGGGCTCCTGGAACGACCGGAATCGGTCGAGTGACGACCAGGAAAGCTCGTCGAACAACGTTCCGCCGCTGCGCCTCACGGCCGCAACCTCGATTCTTCACTGAGATGGTGCTCGTGACTTTCCTCTTCATGAGGCTCGATCGGGGACGATGATATTCGACGACCCAGACACCTCGAGTTCGTCAGGACGACATTTGGTCGACGAGTGCGTGACGTTCGATCTGGGTGCGTCGCAGCTGCGCCTCCCGGTCGTTCACGATCGTGGCCCTCGCAGCCGCTTGCACCCTATCCACACCCCGTTACAACTGAACAGGAACCCCGCGACGCACAGCACGACCATCCAGGCACGGCGGAGGTCCGGTCGGTCGAGCATCCAGGGTAGGTCGTGGCTGTGCAGCGCGTTGAACCAGATGCGATAGGACCGCCGGCTTGCGTCGAGTCGGTCGAGCAGCCGCCCGGTGGTCAGGTCGATGTGCAGCCAGGTCGCGTCTGGATCGTCGTATTGCAGGCGCAGCACCGGAAGTGGACGCGGGGCGTGATCGCGGCCGTAGTAGTAGGTATCGAAGGTGTCGAGCACCGCGTGCGCGCGGAGCCGCGCGTCCGGTACGAGTGTCGACTGCACGTCCTCAAAGACGCGCGGGTCAAACACGGCCTGGAACGGTGCCGGCCCGTCGACGGCGGCGGTCCACTGGCGATCTGGCCCCAGACGCGCCGTGAGATAGGGATGTCCAGCCAGCCGCAACCACTCAACCTCTTTGACGGCCTGAGTCTGGGAAAGCTGGGAAAAGATCGTCCTCGGATCACCAGCGAACCGGGTCGTGCCGGCGAGCTGACGCTGCTGCGCGGGGGTCGGCGCGTCGGTGGAAAACAGCCGGCCGTGATCCATCGACAAGCCGCCGCTGAAGATCCAGGCGAGCACCACGACGCCGACCCCCAGCCCCGACACATGGTGCCAGTACATCGCACCCTGATACTGATACGGGCTGACGCGACTGCGCGCGGACGCGCGCCACCGGACGACACCCATGGCGAGCCCCGTACCCACGCCAACGGTGCCGGCCATCGACAGCCACCAGACCAGGCCATCCCACAGCCCCCAGTGGCGACGGATCGCCGTCGCGTACAACCAGTGGGGCACCGACCCGACCCAGCTCCAGCCGCGAGCGGCTCGCGTCGTCCGTTGGACGATCTCGCCAGTCTGGCTGGACACATACAGCACGGTGGCGCGCGGATCGGTGAGCTGGACGCGGTGCAACGGTCGATACGCGGCAAAGCCCTCGTGCACGGTCCACTGGTCGTCGGAGATGGTCTGCAGGCTCTCGATGTCGCCCTCGCCACACCGCTGAGCCACACGCCGGGCCAGCGCCGTGTCCACGTGAATCGGTCCGTCACCGGTGTCGGCCCAATAGCTCTCGATGCCGTGCGGGCCATGCACGTGCACGACGGCCCGGTCGGCCAGGGACGTCAGCCGAACCGCCGAGGTGTCTTGGGTCGACGCGCGGGTCAGCAGGGAGGGGTGAAGGCTGGTCAGCTCAAGGTCGATCGGTTCGAGGCACGCGAAGCGTTGCGCCTCCGTCTGCGCGGGGTAGGGCCGAAACACCATGACCGCCCCACTCGCGAACCACATCGCGAAGAGCAGGCACAAGCCGATACCGAGAGAGCGGTGGACGGCGGCGAGTCCGCTCCGCCAGTCCCGCAGGCGATTCTGTGTCATATGCCGAGCGGGGTTCTGCGCGGGGCCCCGCCCAGACGCTAGAACCCCATTTGCAGCATAAGCGCGTACGTCCGCGGCGCGCCAAGCATGAGGGTGTTGGAATAGAGGAACGAGGGATCCGTCTCGCCCAGGTAGAAAATGTCGGACCAGGACGCGTACGCCTCATCGGTGAGGTTGTCGATGTTGAACGTCACCCGTACCCTATCGTGAGTCCACGCAACATAGGCGTTGGCCCGCCCATAGCCGTTCATGGTGATCGTGTTGGCGTTGTTGGCCTTCCGGTCCCCGACAAACCGCACGTCCCCTCCAACCTCCATCGGCACACCGCCGATGTTCCCGTAACTGCCCCAGAGCGTGGTGACCACCGACGGGACGTTGGGCGGCGTGTTGCCGGCGAACTGGACAAAGTTGGACGACGGCAGGAACTCCGCGTCGGTCCAGGCCACGCTGCCGCCGAGCCGCGCGTCGTCTGTCGGCCGGGCCGCAGCCGACAGCTCGAGCCCGCGTGAGGTGATGCCGCCGATCGTCGTGGCGCTGTCCAGCGCGAACCGCTGCAAGATGTCGTCTCGCTCGATGTCGAACCAGGCAGCGGTCACCTGTGTGCGTCCGGCCTCGAGGTCCGCCTTCAGGCCGACCTCCCACTGTCGCGCGTCGGTCAGGTCGAAGTCCTCGTCCGCGTTGACGAGAAAGAGGTTCCCGTTGACCGGATCCTTGGCGTCGCTGAACTGCCCGTAGGCAACCAGATCGTGCCGCAGAGTCACCACCCCGCCGGCCCGCCAGCTCCACCAGCGGAAATCTCGCGTAAACCCGCTCGGCTCCACCACCCCGTTCGCATCTAAATTGGCGCGGTCGAGATTCATGGCGTCGTACCGCAGGGCGCCGGTCACCCGGATACGATCTGTCACCGGCAGCGAATCCTCGGCAAAGAACGCCCAGGAGTTGGTGCCGGTTGGGCTGGTGCCTCGCAGTTCCCGCGGCCCGTAGGTGCCGGGCACCGGGTTCAAGAGGTCGACCGCGTCACCTGGCACCTGCGGCTCGTTGCGACGAAACCCGCGGCCCCGTTCGAAATCGAGGGTGGACCCGTCGAAACCGATCGTGGTCCGGTTCTCCCTCCCGACAATCGGGGTCCGCACGTCGAGGTGGAGCCGGTCGCCGAACAGTTGCTGGTCATGGTCGACAAAGAAATAGCCGTAGTAGCGTTGAATCACATCGACGTTGGTGCAGACATCCACCACCGCGGTGCAGTAGACGTAGCCTTCGGCGTTCTGCCAGTGCCGCTGGGCGTCAAACCCGTACAACGTGTTGTTCAACGTGACCTGGTCGGTCAGGCGGATCTCGGCGTCCGACCGGAACAACACCTGGCGCGAGTCGTTCACGGGGTCGGACACGTTGTAGTTGAGGAACCGCGTCCGCGCGTCGATACCTTCGCCCGTAGACGTCGTGATGACATCGAGCGGATCGACGATCGCCGAGCCCGGCAGCAGCGGCGTGCCGAAATACGACCCAACGTCGTCGTCCAGATAGTCGACGCTGAACTTCAGCTCGGCGCGCGAATTCGGCCGCCACAACAGACTGCCCGTCACATTGGACGAGCCGGAACTCGCCCGATCGACGAACCCATCGGAGCCGTACTGGCTGGCGTCGAGCCGATACCAGAGCTTGTCATTGATCGGACCGTTCACGCCGATCGCCGTCTGATAGGAGTTGAACCGACCGTACGAGACAAGCCCGTTCCACTGGGTCGTCGCGGTGGGCGTGGCCTGTTTTGTGATGGCGTTCACCGTGCCAGCCACCGCGCCCTGTCCGTTGAGGACCGACGACGGGCCGCGCAGCAGTTCCACGCGGTCCAGATTGAAGGTGTTCTGCGGCCGCATGACCATGTTGGCGGGGCCGAGCCAGATCCCGTCGCGCAGCACGGTGACCTGCGACCGTGTGAACCCGCGCACCGAGAAGCTCGCCGGCGCGGCCGGAT
>CALBET010001228.1 GCA_937888665.1 uncultured Acidobacteriota bacterium | reverse complement strand
CTGGAAATCTAGGCAACTCTGGGCACGGGGTGTCTGTGGTTGGGCGGGCCGAGTCGGTCGTTGGGGGACTGTATCGGGGTGGGGGCGTTGGCTCAGCCCCTGGGTAGGGGATGGCGGCGAGTTGCCGCACACGATGTGCGCATCTGGTCGCGGGAAGTCTGCTGCTGCATCGTGCGCGGCTCGCCTCAGTGACCAAGCGCGCAGGTAACGCCACGCAAGCTCGCGAGCGGCCGCTCCTCGGCGAGGCGCAGCGGCTTGCGCTTGTCGCCGCGATTATAGGCAAATCTAGCGCAGTATTTACAGAACGACATACAGGGCACGTATTCCGACGGTTTTCAGGCCGCTAATATTATCCACTTAATTTGACGTGTGCGAGCGCCAGACGTAGATTTTGGATGCACTAATTCCATGATGTTGCAGGGCGGCACAGTTGCCGGTTCAACCTAGGACGGAGTCAAGCATGATTGAAGGATTCGACGAACTCAATCTGATTCCTAATGAAATCCTCTTCTTCGGTTCTCAGATCGTGGCTCGCACGAGCGAAGCATTGGACCGAGAAGCGGTCGAACGCACGGTCGGTGTTCGTCGCGCTCGGGGCGTAGTCAGTCTGAGTCGCGATGGGACGCGCATTACGTGGGCGCCGGGCGATACGCGGCCTGGTTGGTACGAACTCTCGGTCGACGAGCTTCTTTCCCGGTCGGGCAAGCTCGTAACACCCGGAGGGCGCATACGCTTCGGCCTGGTGAGTTCGGCCGCACGGATTCCAAAGAACGTGGCCGTGGAGAGCATGACTCGTGTCCGGGTGGAGCGCTGGCGAGTCACACGACTCCCGCTGTTCGCAGCCTCGCCCCGAGGAAACTATGTCGAGTTCATGAAAGCCAGCGATCGCACCAGCGGTGCGCCGGTGCGCCTCGCATTTGACGAGACCGGAGCTCCGATCGATGCGGATGAGCTTGTGGAGCTGACGGCGGTCGCGCGGGCGCGGCGGTTCGGGAAGCTCGATGAAAGACTCTACCTCGCGCTGCGAGGTGCTCCAGACGACCAGCGATTCCCGGTGGCCGTGTGGGCGCGGACCGACGACGACACGGAGGCAGGGGACAAATCACCCCTGCGACCCCTTGATGATGATGCACTGGAGCGGCTGACTGTTCGGCGCGAGGCTCTCGTGTATCGGTCGGTCCAGCTCTTGAGCGAGGAAATCAGGAGGGTGAATGGCGAAGGAGAGCCAGACGAACTGGCCCCCGTGGTGTACTCCCAGCTCACCAAGCGCGCGATCCGCAGACTCACGCGAAGCGAGCGGGTGGCGGCTATCTTCCGCCATGACGTCCGAGGCATAGATGACCTAGACGACTCGCAGGCGGTGGCACATTCCGACGATGTTCACTCGACAGGAAGCCGAGGAGCAGGGGTGAGAGTCGCGGTCTGGGAACGTGGTCCTGACTCGACCGCCAACCTCAGCATCGCCGGAACCTTCGACGCAACGGGTGCGACATCAAGTCACTCTCGCCTCGTACACGGCGTCATCAAGAACACTGAGGCACGGAAGCCCAACGGACACGCACCAGATTGCGCGCTCTACTCCGCGAACTCATACGACCTCGCGGCACTGAGGTGGGCGGTCCGGGACGAGCGATGCACGGTCGTCAACCAGAGCTTTCACCGTACCGAGGAGCAGACATCAGACTCGCTCTCGTTCGACGATGTCTACAAGGACTGGCTGGTTCTCCACTCGCCGTTCCCTACGCTCGTTCATGCGGCGGGAAATGGGTCCGACACTGAGTTCGTCAACCACAAGGGCTTCAACAGTTTGACCGTGGCCAATCACAATGATGACGCCTCAGCACTCTCCGGGACGTCCGTGTTCCGCAGTCCTTCAAATTCCCACGCAGACAGAGAACTGCCGGAGATTGCGGCAAACGGGACGGGCGTCTCTGCAGTGCAACTCACCAACAGCGGGACGAGTTTTGCCTCGCCGGCAGTTGCGGGGATCGCTGCTTTGCTGCAAAGCAGAGAGCCGATCCTTCGCTCCTGGCCGGAGGGTTGCCGCGCGATCCTGCTGGCGGGAGCTACACGCAATATCATGGACTCTACGTGGTGGCAGGACGTGATTTCGGGAGAAGATACCAGCGACGGATCGGGCGCGGTGAATGCGCTCGAGTCCGACCGAATCGCCTCGAGCCGAAGTTCGAGGAATGCGGCTGCGAGCCGTCGCGGT
>CALBET010001227.1 GCA_937888665.1 uncultured Acidobacteriota bacterium | reverse complement strand
ATCGTGCGGTGGAACACGGTGCCGTCGTAATAGCCGTCGCGCACATATCCCAGGAAGTTGACGACGGTGGCGATGACCGAAGGCTCATTCCGGAACAGCTCCATCTCGAAGGTGCCCTCGCTGGTTGTGACGAGGACGCGTGGGTTCGGCGGTGGGTCCTGTGCCGCCACCGGGGTGGCGACACTCAGGGTCAACGCAAGACACAGCCAGACAGCCAACGCGCGTAAAGACAATATGAACTCCTAACTTGGTGATGGTGCGGCAACACAACGGCTCCCGCGCTGAGCGGCAGCCGACGCTTCACCACGCTTGGTGGGACGGTTGTGCGGGTGCGATTCTACTTGACGGTGATTGAAACGATTTCGACCGGGGTGTCCGGCACGTTCTGAAACGGTCCGCGATTGCCGACGGCCACGTCCGCAATCTTGTCGACCACGTCCATCCCCTCCGTGACGCGGCCGAAAACCGCGTATCCATAGTCGGCCGGCGTGATCCCCTTGTTGTTGAGCGCAGCGTTGTCAGCGGTGTTGATGAAGAACTGACTGGTGCCGCTGTCGACCACGTTTGTTCGGGCCATCGCGAGTGTGTATTTGTCGTTCGACAATCCGTTCCGCGCCTCGTTCTTGACTGGCGGGTTGACCGGCTTCTGCGTCATGTCGGCGGTGAATCCGCCACCCTGGATCATGAAGGTCTTGATCACTCGATGAAACACCGTGCCGGCGTAGTGACCGCTCTCGACATACTCGAGGAAGTTCGCCACGGAGAGTGGCGCATTGGCCTGGTCGAGCTCCGCGGTCATCGTGCCGAGGCTGGTTTCGATGACGACCGTCGGGTTGCCCTGCGCCGCGGCGTGGGGGGCGTTCGTGGTTGCCAGGATCGCCAGGCAACAGGTTACGAGGAGCGTCAGCTTGCTGACCGACATGAGTAGGGTTCCTTTCTTCCCTGAGCGGACGACGGCGCTCATTCAAATTCTGGTATTTTTGGATCCAAACAAACGAAGGTCGTGATGCCGAAGCAGCGCACGAGTGCGCCTGTCGCACCGGATTCACGTCCGACGGACGATCCGCCCGGTCAGGCCCAAAGTATGCATAATTCCCAATGTCGCTGTCCAGTGAGCCAGGCTGGTGAATACTGGAGTATCGTACACCTCTAGATGAATTTACTCGACCGATTTCGGGGTCAACCCGAGTGGCAACACGCGGATCCGTCCATCCGGGCGGCCGCCGTCGACGACCTCGACGACGACGCCCAGGAGCTGCTCCTGGCCATTGCCACGGAGGATGCGGACCCTGGCGTGCGTTCGGCCGCGGTGGTGCGGCTGACCGCCCCGGCGGCGCTGGGGCGTATCGCCGAGATCGACCAGGATGACGGGGTCCGGACCGAGGCGGTGGCCGCGCTGCGCGACATGGCGGTAGGCGGTGCGGACCCGGATGTGGCCCAGGCGGCACTGTCCGGGCTGTTTGCGGCACGGGACCTGGGTGAGGTGGCGCGTGTCGCGGCACTCGAGTCGATCAGCCTGGCGGCGTTGGCGCGGCTCGACGCCCAGAAGACGATTGCCGCCGTGTCGCGTCGGTCGGCGCATCCCTCGGTGCGCCAGGCGGCGCTCGCGCGCCTGACGGATGGGGACGAGTTGGTGGCCGTGGCGCTCAAGAGCGACCATCGCGACATCGCCCTCGCCGCATTCGACCGGGTGTTGACACAGGCGCCGGCCGATCGCGAGTTGCTCACGACCATTGCCGCGCGGGCTCGCGCGAAACCGGTCGCGCGGCGGGCCAAGGCGGCGCTGGCGGCGCTTGACACGCAGCCCGTTTCGCCGCCGTTGGCCGGGCGCCGCCAGCAACGGGAACGGTTGTGCGCGAGCGTGGAAGCGCTGACCGCGGTCGCGGACTGGGACCTCGTGCGCCGAGGCCTGGGGGACGCGGAGCGGGAATGGACCGCGCTCGATACCGTGGCACGCACGCTGGCCGCTCAGGCGTCCCCCGCCGGGGCGACCGTCGATTCCACGGATGATGCTGAGACTGACCAGGATCCGGCGCTGGCCGAGCGCTGGGCCGGCGCCCTGGCCCAGGTGGGAGAGCACCTGGGCCGGCTGGGCCTGGCGCGGAGTGAGGCCGATCGTCGGCGCGAGATGTGTGTCGTGGCGGCTGCCGCGCGCACGGCGTTGTGCGAACGGTTGAGCGGCGTGCTGTCTGCCCCCCCTGCCGATGAGGATGAACTGGTCGCTGGCGTGGCGGCGCTGCGGGCGGAGTGGGCGGCGTTGGTATCGTCCCCGGCAGACAGCCGCACGCCGGATTCGACCCGAGACCAGGTGTCAGAGTCAGAGCCTGGCTCCGACGATGTGTCCGTCGACACCGCGGACCCCTCCGAGGCTGAGCCGGCGCTCACGCAGATTCAGGCGCGCTTCGACGAGTTACTGGCGCGGGCCGACGCTGTGGTGCAGCGTCGTCGGTCTACCGGCGAACGACGCGCGCGACTGACCGAGCTGACGACCGCGCTTGAGCAGATCAGTGGGACCGCGGCGGCCGACGAGTTGAAAAGCCGATGGGCGGCTCCGCACGCCGAGTGGCGCGAGTTGGTGGGCGCCTCGGACCCGGATCAGGTGGCCGAACTGGTGGCGCGCGTCGAGGGCGCGGCCGCGACACGGGCCGAGCGTCTGGAGACGGCGCGGGCCACGCGGTTGAAACGTGAAGAGGCCAACCTCATCAAACAACAGCGCCGCTGCGAGGAACTTGAGCAGATGGTGGCCGACGAGACGCTTGAGCTTCATGGCGCCGAGCGGGCGTTACGCACCACGCGGTCGCTACTGGGGAACCTTGGACCGCTCCCGCGCACGGGCCGTGAGGCCCTGACGGCGCGCCTGCGTCAAGTTCAAACCGGTTTAACCGGGCGCGCACGCGAGCTTCGCGGCCTGGCGGAGTGGAAACAGTGGGCGAACTTGAGCGTACAGGAATCGCTGTGTCACCGGATGGAAGCGCTGAGCGCGGTCGAGGACGATGCGGCGGTGGCCAAGGAATACCGCGAGGTCATGCTCGCCTGGCGGCAGGCCAGCGAGGTGCAACCGGGCGAGGGTGACGAGATCTGGAAGCGCTTCAAGGTTGCGCACGACGCCGTACGCCCTCGCGCAGAGGCGCGCCTGGCCAAACAGGAGGCCGTACAGCAGGAGAGCCTCAAGCAGAAGATCGCGCTGTGTGAAGAAGCCGAGCGGTTGATGGAGTCGACGGACTGGATTGCGACGGCGCAGCGCATGACCGAGCTTCAGGCCGACTGGAAGAAGGTGGGGCCGGCCACCCGAAAACAGGAGCGCGAGATCTGGAGTCGTTTTCGGGCCGCCTGCGGCGCATTCTTCAAGCGTCGGCGTGACGATCTTACCGAGCGGAAACAGGTGTGGTCCAAGAACGCGGCGCTCAAAGAGGCCTTGTGCCAGAGGGCCGAAGCGCTGTCGGACGAGAGCGACGTTGTGGCCGCGAAAAACACGGTTCGGCTGTTGCAGGCTGAGTGGAAGACGGTGGGACCGGTCCGGCGTGTCCGGTCCGAGACGCTCTGGACACGGTTCCGCGCCGCCTGCGACCAGGTGTACAACCGCTCGCAGGAGGCGAGCGTCGCCGAGTTCAAAGACAAGGTGACCGCGCGGGCCGCCGTGTGCGAGCGCCTCGAGGCGCTGGCGCCAGACCCGGACACCGACGCGGGTGGGACGCCTGACGATGTGGCGGATCTGGTGGCCGCGATCAGGACTGACTGGCGGCAGTTGCCCCCGGTGCCACGGATCCAGGAACGGGAACTCACGGCGCGCTTCCAGGCCGCACTGGCGAGTGTCGTCGAGCGGGCCCCGACCGCCTTCGCTGGTTCTGATCTGGACCCGGCGCGCAACCGTGGCGCGCTCGAGCGGCTGTGCCAGCGGGTCGAGGCGCTGGTGGACGGTGCGACGGAATCGTCAGCCGACGATGGTCGGTCGCCGGCCGAGGTACTGGCGGCGCAATGGCGAGAGGCGCTGGCGAGCAATACGATGGGCGCGAGGGTGGATCCGGCCGTGCGGCGGCGTGCCGACATGGACGAGGTCAAGCGGTTGCAGACAGAGCGCAGCCGTCTGGGAACCGTGCCTGGCGAAGCCGGCCAGCAGCTCTCCGACAGATTTCGCACCGCGTGCGACCGTTTCTTCCAGCTGCACCCAGCGCCGGCCAACCGGCCGTCTGGGCCGCGAGACGTCGGCTCCCGGCCGCCACGTTCCAGGCGGACCGAGTCCGGCTCACGCGGTCGCGCGTAGCTGTGCTACGGACTCGGCCCGTGAGCGGCACGATGTACGCGTTCCATCCGCTGATTGCCGACTGGTTCCAGAGCCGATTCGGCTCGGCCACCCGGTCGCAACTCGACGCGTGGCCGCGTATCGAGGCCGGCGATGATGTTCTGGTGTCGGCGCCCACCGGCTCCGGGAAGACGCTGGCCGCATTTCTGATCTGTCTGGATCGGCTCGTCGTGGCGGGTCTCGCCGGTCGGCTGCAGGACCAGGTCGATGTTGTCTATGTGTCGCCGTTGAAAGCGCTGAGCAACGACATTGGACGTAATCTCGACACCCCGCTGGCAGAACTCGAGTCCTTGGCCGCCGAACGCGGCCTGCCCGCGCCCGGCATCCGGACCGGGGTGCGCACCGGCGATACGCCTGCCTCGGAGCGCGCGCGCATGGTGCGACGACCGCCCCATATCCTCGTCACGACACCCGAGTCGCTCTACCTCCTGCTCACCGCCGAACGGAGCCGCGCCGTCCTGACGCGGACCCGCACCGTGATCATCGACGAGATCCACGCGGTGGTGGACGACAAACGGGGGTCGCACCTGGCCCTCACGATGGCGCGGCTCGACGACCTCGTGGAGAAGTCCGGCGGCGTACGTCCCCAACGTATCGGTCTCTCCGCAACTGTGCGTCCTCTCGACGAGGTTGCGCGGTTTCTGCGCGGGAACGTGGACGAACGACACCCACGGAGTCTCGCCATCGTCGATTCCGGGCACCGGCGCCCGCTCGACCTTGCGGTCGAGGTGCCACGCGACGAGTTGGGGGTGGTGGCCACCAACGAGATGTGGGAGGACATCTATGACCGACTGGCCGCGTTGGGTCGAGCGCACCGCACCACACTCGTGTTCGTCAACACGCGGCGGCTCTGTGAGCGGGTCGCGCATCATCTGGCCGAGCGGCTCGGCGACGATGCCGTGCTCGCCCATCACGGCAGTCTCGCGCGACGGTTGCGACAACACGCGGAGGCCCAGCTCAAGGCGGGGCAGGTACGCATGGTCGTGGCGACCGCCTCGCTCGAACTCGGCATCGACATCGGGACGGTGGACCTGGTGTGCCAGATCGGGTCCCCCCGGTCCCTGGGGGTCACATTGCAGCGCGTGGGCCGGTCGGGCCACCACGTTGGGACGGCGGACGACCCGCACACGCCGAAGGGCCGGCTGTTTGCGACGACGCGCGACGAGTTGATCGAGTGCGCGGCACTGGTCCGCGCGATACGCCGGGGTCGTCTCGACCGGTTGCAGATACCGAAGTGGCCCATCGACGTGCTGGCCCAGCAACTCGTGGCCGCCTGCGCCTCCGAGACCTGGGCGGTCGACGACCTCTTCACCCTCGTGTGTGGGGCGTTCCCCTACGCCACGCTCCCCCGCGCCGCGTTCGAGGCGGTCGTCGACATGCTGGCCGATGGCATCACCACGTCGCGCGGACGTTACGGGGCACATCTGCATCGAGATCGGGTGAACGGCACGGTGCGCGGGCGCCGTGGCGCCAGACTGGCCGCCATCACCGGCGGGGGCGCCATTCCGGACAACGCGAATTACCTGGTCGTGGCGGAACCGGACCAGACCACCGTTGGGACGCTCGACGAGGACTTTGCCATCGAGAGCATGGCCGGCGATATCTTTTTGCTCGGGTCCACGTCGTGGCGCATCCGACGGGTGGAATCAGGTCGCGTGCGGGTCGAGGATGCCCACGGGGCGGCGCCGTCGCTCCCGTTCTGGCGCGGGGAAGCGCCGGGGCGCACCCCGGAGCTGTCGGAAGAGATCTCGAGTCTGCGGGAAGAGATGGCGGAGGGGACGGACGCCGCGGCCGTGCGCCGATTGGCCGACGACTGTGGTCTCGATCGGGCCGGCGCCGAGCAGGCGATCGCGTATGTGCGCGCCGGTGTCGCCGGCCTCGGCGCGCTTCCGTCTCTGCGCTGCGTGGTCGCCGAACGATTCTTCGACGAGGGCGGGGGCATGCAGCTCATCCTGCACTCCCCCTTCGGCGCGCGGATCAACCGGGCCTGGGGGCTCGCACTGCGGAAGCGCTTCTGCCGCTCGTTCAACTTCGAACTCCAGGCGGCGGCCACCGACAACGGGATCGTCATCTCGCTGGCCGAGCAGCACAGCTTCCCGCTCGACGTGATCTTCCAGTTTCTGAACGTCGCGACCGTTGAGGATGTGTTGAGCCAGGCCATGTTGCCCTCGCCGATGTTCAGTGCGAGATGGCGTTGGAACGCATCACGCGCCCTCGCCGTGCCTCGGTTCTCTGGGGGGCGCAAGGTGCCACCGCCGATTCAACGCATGCGGTCCGACGACCTGCTGGCGTCGGTGTTCCCGGACCAGGTCGCGTGTCAGGAGAACCTGACCGGCGAGATTCGCATTCCTGATCACCCGCTCGTCAATGAGACGGTTCGCGACTGTTTGCACGAGGCGATGGACCTGGACGGACTGCGCGCCGTCCTCGCCGGAATCGAGGAAGGCGTCATCGAGACGCGGGCCATCGACACCGCGGAACCGTCGCCCTTCTGCCACGAGATCTTGAACGCGAATCCGTACGCGTTTCTCGACGACGCGCCGCTGGAGGAGCGGCGCGCGCGCGCCGTGCAGCTGCGCCGCACGCTGGGGAGCGACCTGCGCGAGATCGGCGCGCTGGACCCGGTCGCCATCGCCACGATCGCGGATGAGTGCTGGCCCGTCGTGCGCGATGCCGACGAGCTGCACGATGCGCTGCTGACCTTGGTCGCGGCGCCGCCGGTGGTGGACTGGGCGGTCTGGTTCGGATCGCTGGTCAGGCAGCGGCGCGCCGGCACGCTGACGGCGGGAGCGACGACACTCTGGGTGCCAACCGAACGGCTCACTCTGATCCGGTGCCTGTATCCAGAGGGGGTGGTCGAGCCCGAGCTGCCAGACCTCTCCCAGTCGCAGCCGATGGGGCGCGAAGCGGCGGCGACCGAGCTGCTACGAGGATGGTTGGAATCGACCGGTCCGGACCGCGCGGCCGCCATGGCGATCCGCCTGGCGGTCCCCCGCACCCTCGTCGACGGCGCGCTGGCGCACCTCGAGGGTGAAGGCCAGGTCCTGCGCGGCCGGTTCACCGCCGGGGGCGTAGACCGGGACGGCGCTGGCGACATTGAGTGGTGCAATCGGCGGGTCCTCGCGCGTATTCATCGTCTGACGCTCGGGCAGCTGCGACGCGAGATCGAACCGGTCTCGTCGGCCGATTTTGTCCGGTTCCTGCACCGCTGGCAGCATCTGGCGCCGGGCACCGCGTTGCACGGCGCTGATGGTCTGTTGCAGATTCTGAAGCAGTTGCAGGGATACGAGATGTCGGGGGCGGCGTTGGAGCGCGATGTGCTGGCCCGAAGGGTCGCGCACTACGACCCGGAGCTGCTGGACGGGTTGTGCTTGTCCGGTGAGGTGATGTGGGGCCGGTTGTCGCCGCACCCGGCGTTTGAGTCGCCGACCGCGATGCCGGTCGAGGCGGCCCCGACGACCGGTGCGCGTCCGAAGCGGGTGCGGCCCACCCGGACGGCGCCGGTCACGGTGTTTCTTCGGGAGGACGCGGACTGGTTGCTGACGTGTGCGGGTCAGGTCGACGCCGACCGCCACCCGTTCGCGTTGTCGCATCCGGCCCGCGACGTGCTCGGCGCGTTGACCACCCGTGGCGCCTCGTTTCTGGCCGAGCTGGTTCGGGTCACCGGCCGTCTCACGAGTGAGGTGGAGGACGGGCTGTGGGAACTGGTCGCGGCCGGGTTGGTCAGCGCCGACGGGTTCGACAATCTCCGGGCGCTCGTCGATCCGAAGCGGCGTCGCGGGGAAGGCCGTGGCCGGTCCACGCGGCCCCGACATGCCGCCGGCCGCTGGGCGTTGCTCCATCCGGTGGGGACCGGGAACGCGGAAACGCCCGGTGTCCCCGTGACCGTCTCGGCCGACGTCAAACGTATCGGCCCGACGTTCCCGGCGTCGGCGGACCAGGTCCGGGACACCGCGGTGGCCAGGTTCGCGGCGCAATTGCTGACCCGGTGGGGCGTGGTGTTTCGCGACGTGGTGGCGCGGGAGACGTTGGCGCCGACCTGGCGGGAACTCCTTGGGGCCCTCCGGCGAATGGAGGCGCGGGGCGAGATTCGTGGCGGTCGGTTCGTGGCTGGGTTTGTCGGCGAACAGTTCGCGCGTCCGGAGGCGGTTGACCTGTTGCGGCGTGTACGCCGAGACGGCGCCGCGCAAGGTCCGCTCACCGTGACCGCTGCTGACCCGCTGAACCTGACCGGTATCGTGCTTCCCGGGCCACGCGTCAGCGCCCTGTCGGGCGGCCTCGTCGAACTGCTGCCGGCCGGCCTCGTCGAACTGCTGCCGGCCGGCCTCGTCGAACTGCTGCCGGCCGGCGATCCGGCCCAGACCGCTGCGGCCGCATCCGATAGCGCCGCGCACACGGCGTGACGTGGAAAGGTCGGTTAGAGTGACACCATGATGACTGTTGCCCGCGTCGTGTGTCGTGCCGCGTTCGTGACCGGGGGGCTCGCGTTTCTGGCGGCTTGCGCGCCGGCGCCGGCACCGTCGTCTATCCAGGCCAATGTCGAGATCCTCGCGTCGGACGCGTTCGAGGGACGGCTCACCGGGACCGAGGGGATTCGGTACGCCGCGAACCACATCATTAGCGAGCTCGAGGCGTTTGGAGCCGAGCCGCTCCCGATGACCGACGATTACCGCGTGCCGTTTCAGTTCACCGGCACGACCACTGATGGTGGCACCCGCGTGCGACTCGGGGGGACGGGCGGGTTGGAATGGAGCGACTTCGACTCTGTCCGGGCGCTGTCGTTTTCAGAGTCGGCGGAGGTGAGCGGCCCCGTGGTGTTCGCCGGTTACGGCCTCGTCGTGCCGGAGACGGATGGCTTCAGCTATGACAGCTATGCCACCCTGGACGTCACCGACAAGATCGTCCTGGTCCTTCGCTATTTCCCGGAAGATGCTGAGCAGGAACTCCGGTCGACGTTCTCCAGATACTCGTCGCTGCGTTTCAAGGCGCAGGCGGCGCGCCAGCGCGGCGCCAGGGGCTTGCTGGTCGTGACCGGTCCGCGCTCGCCCAATGCCGGGGCGCTGGTGCGCATGACCGGCGACACCGCAGTCGCTGATTCTGGGATCGCCGCCGCCAGCATCAGCCTGTCGGTGGCGGACGCGCTGTTCGAGCTGGTACCGGACACGACGCTGGAAGAGGCGCAGCGCGCGCTCGATGCCGGTAACCCGCACGTCAGCGGAATCGAGATCCCGGTCGACGTGATGCTGGATGCGCGGGTCGTGCGTCAGCAGCAGACCGGCCACAACGTGATCGCCTACCTGCCCCCTACCGGCGACACCACCCTCGACCGGCCATATGTCGTGTTGGGTGCCCACTACGACCATCTCGGCCGCGGCGAAGATGGGAGCTCGCTGGCCAAGGCGGAGGAAGCGGGCGAGATCCACAATGGCGCCGATGACAACGCCTCAGGGGTGGCCGCCGTACTGGCAGCCGGGGCTGAACTGGCGGCTCAGGATCGCGCACGCGGCGTCGTCCTGGCGTTCTGGTCCGGCGAAGAGCTGGGGTTGCTCGGTTCGGCCGATTTCGTCGAGAGCGGACCGATACCGATGGACCAGATCGCCGCCTACGTGAACTTCGACATGGTGGGTCGCCTGCGCGACAACAAGCTCAGTGTCCAGGCGCTCGGCAGCAGCAGCATCTGGTCTGATCTGGTGGACGAGGTCAATGCGTCATTCGACTTCGAGCTGCAGAAGGTCACCGACCCGTATCTGCCGACGGACGTGATGAGCTTCAACCTGGCCGACGTCCCGAGTCTCGCCCTGTTCACCGGGAGTCACGAGGACTATCACCGTCCGACCGATGACCCCGAGACGGTCAACTTCACGGGCCTCGGTCGGATTGCGCGCTACGGCGCCGCGGTCGCGGCACGCCTCGTCGCCGAACCGGAGCCCCCGGACTTCGTCCGCGTGGAGCGCACCGGTCAGGAAGGCGGTCAAATGCAAATCCGCTTGTACACCGGCACCATCCCGGACTACGCCTCAGAGGTGGACGGGCTGCTGTTGTCAGGCGTGATGGGCGGTGGTCCGGCTGAACACGCTGGTCTCAGAGAAGGTGACGTCATTGTCGAGCTGGCCGGTCAGTCGATCGCCAATATCTACGACTACACATACGCGCTGGACCTGCTGAAGGTCGGCCAGCCCACCCCGGTTGTCTTCACGCGCGACGGCGACCGGATCGAAACCGAACTCATTCCGGAAGTGAGACAGTAAGGGCCCTGACCACCCCTTGTGTGCATGGTGTTGGTCCGAGGGCACCGTGCATCCGAGCGTGTGGTCCTGATAGTGTAGGAAGGTTGTCAACTGCGCGAGTGTCGTCCGTGGGGCTCGTGCGATCCATGTGTCGTGCCGGAATGTCCCGACGTGACCAAGACCATATCCCCTGTGTTCGAGTCTTATGCACATGATGTGTTGTGAACGGCCTGCCGGCCGCCTGTGCCGCCAGATTTCATCGACGGCGGTGCTCTCGCTGTGGGTTGCCGCCAGCGCGTCCGGGCAAACGACGGGTACTTTGGTGGGCACCCTGCGGACCTCGACCGGCGAGGTGGTGGCCAATGCGGTGGTCACCGCCACCATCGGGGGGCAAGCCCGGGGCGCGCGGACCGACGCAGAGGGAGAGTTCCTGTTCGAGGCCCTGGCGCGTGGGTTGAATACGCTGACGACCGACCAGGCTCCGCTGGTCCTCGAGCCGGACACCCCGATCGATATCGTGGCCGGAATCACGATTCGTCGGGACCTGACGCTGGTCTCGCCGGACCGGGTGCGCGGGGGATGGCAGGCCGAAAGAATGAAGGAGGGGAACCCGGGGCTGTCGGCGTCAGTCTTTGAAGCCCGGGCGGTGGACGGTGGCCCGGTCCCGCTGGTTCGCCTCGTCGAACGGGCGCCTGGGATCAGCGTCGCCCGCGAGGGGGGGATTGGGCACCCGACCACCCTTCGTGTTCGCGGCGCGCAGGCCAGCACGCGTTTTTACGTGACCGACGGTCTGCCGCTTGACGACCTCACACACCGATTGCATCTCGGGGCGCCCGGAGAGACCGATGTCGTTGAGGTCGTCCGAGGCGCGCCCGCGAGTGCGCGGGGGACCGATCTCACGGGCGTGGCGCAGCTCGTGCGCAGGTCGGTGGACGAGACCAGTCCCGTCTTGACGGTCGATGCTGAGGGTGGAGACCTGGGCTGGCGGCGGCTCGGCGTGTCAACGGCCGGCCGACGCGGCGACTACGACTGGAGCCTTGGTGCCAGGAATCTGGAAGCCGACAACGAACAGCCGAACAGCCAGTATTCGCAGACCGCGGTGGCCGGCACCCTTGGGATACGGAAGGGTGACATCTCGGGCCAGGTGACGTTTCGGGGAGAAACGAGCGAACTTGGCCTCCCCGGACCGACGTTGCTCCTGCCCGCCGACCTGGACGCACGCGAAGACCGGACACAGTGGCTCACGGGCGCGGTGCTTCGGTTGCACCGTGGCCCGACGAACAAACACGAACTCCGCCTCGTGGCCTCCCAGACGAATCGCCGTTCGCTGAATCCGCTCGACTCCGGACCGATTGGTCTGCAGTCGGCCGCCGAGGTGGCGCTGCGCGTGGAGACGCCAGATTTTGCCAGCGCGGACGGGCTGCGCAACGACACCCAGGTGGCACGTCTCACCTACGAATACACCCACGTGCTGGACGAGTTTCACTACGTCACGTTCGGCGGCACGATCGAAGGCGAGTCCGGGCGGTTTGGCCAAAGCCACGCGTTCGACCAACAGCGGCTGAACTACGCGTTGTTCGGGGAAGATCGAATTCAGGTGTTCGACAACCTGCGCGTGACCGCGGGCGGGCGCTTCGTCAAGAACGGTCCGTTTGATTTCGTCGCGCAGCCGCGCGGGTCGCTCACCTACGAATTGGGGCGCGGCTTTACCGCGCACGGGAGCGGTGGGTTCGGTATCGGGACGCCAACGCTCGAGCAACGATTCGGGGCGACCTTCGAGCGTCGCGGCACCGAAGACCTGTTGCAAGCCACCAGCCTCATCTTCGACGGGGGCGTTGGCGGGTCTCTCTGGGGCGGGCGGGTCGGAGTTGACCTGACGGCCTTTCGCCACGAATACGACGACTTGATCGTGCTCGGCGATGTCGATCTGCCTGGATTGACAGCCAATGAGGCCTTCCGCCAACTGACGCTGGCTCAGCGGGAGCAGCTGGACCTCGACGTCGTGGCGGGCCTCCGTGGTCCGCTCACGGCCGTCGCGACCGACGTGCGGACCGGCTACGTGAACGTGCCGTTCAGTCGGGCCTATGGCGCGGAAGCCACCGTGTCGGTGTCGCCGATTCCTCAGGTGGAGATCGAGGCCGTGTATTCGTATACAGATAGCCTGGTGACGACCGGTGTCGGCCTGACCCGGCCTGGGCAGGCGCTGCCCGAGGTCCCGCAGCACCAAGGGACCGTAACGGGCGACCTGCATCTCGGCCGCCTGTCGGCGGGAGCGACCATGCGTTTTGTTGGCACGCGGGCGGCCGGTATCGACTTCATCACTCGTCTGCTCGGTCTGAGCGTCCTGGAGAGCTATACGCGATGGGACGCCCGGGGGCTGGTCCAGGTCAGTGACGGGGTCGCCGTGTCGGTGGCTGGTGAGAACCTGACGGACGAGGTGTATCAGGAAGTGCTTGGGTACCCCGCGCTGGGGCGCCTGGTCCGGGCGGGCCTCCACGTCTCATTTTGATTGCCGGTTCACCGGCCCGTCTGGTGTCGTGACGAAAGGAAATCGAGGATGTTCGGGAGACGTTATGTTGCTGTGCTGTTGGCGGCCGCCTTCTCGGCCGTGGGGTGCCAGGAGGGTCTGCCGGCCGGGCCAACCGGGCCGCTGGAGGTGCAGCTCTCGTCGGCACCAGCGACCCTGACCGCCGTGCCCTCCACGGGGGTGACGGTGACCGTCGATGGCGCGGCCGTGACACTGCCGTGGAAGGCATCATTTGCGCTGGTCATGAATCTGGGCGTGGATCTCGAGGCGGTCGCGATTAGCAGCCTGGTCGGTTCGGTGCAACAGGCGGTCGGAGGCGTCATCGTGACGCCAACGGCGCCGGCCCGTGAACTGTTCCGCTTCGACCCCCGGCCTCGGGGTAATCGCATCGAGCCGGGTGGTGAGCAGGTCGTCGAGTTCGACGTGTGGTACTTGCTCCCGAATGGTGGCCGGGAGGCGATTGTCGCCGTCAACGTGTCGTTCGTGTCAGACGTCAGGGGGCTGTTCGTCAATACGATCCAGATTCCAGTCGCTCCCTGATAGGGGGCAGGCGGCAGGCGGCATCCGCTCGCCCTTGTGCTCGCCGTCAGCGCGACGGTGGTTGGTTCATCATCGAGACGCCCCAGGCTCAGCTCCCACCGCGATGAACGGTCCATTTTTGTCCGACCCCCGCGCCGACCGGCGCCGCCAACTCCTTGTCGAGCTGATCAACATTCCGTCGGTGAGTCACCACGAACACCACCTGGCGAATTGGACCGACGCACAGCTGCGACGGTCTCCGCACGGCCAGGTCGTGCGGGCGGGCGACGAGGTGGCCTTTCGTTTCCCCGCGCTCACTGGCAAACCCAAGATCATCTTCTGCGGACATCTCGACACCGTACCGGTCAACGACAACCAGACCGCCCGTGTCGAGGGCGACCGGGTCTACGGTCTCGGCTCGACCGATCTCAAGGCCGGCTTGGCGGTGTTCCTCGAGCTGATCGAAACCCTCGACCCCGCCGCTCTGCACGTCGATCCCGTGTTCCTCTTCTACACCTGTGAGGAGGTCGCCTACCACGAATCCGGACTGCTCGTGGTCGAGCGAGAGCTGCCCGAGCTGCTCCAGGACACGCGCTTCGCGATCTGCGTGGAACCGACCGAGAACGCCGTCGAACTGGGCTGCCTCGGTAATCTTCACGCCGAGGTGACCGTGCGCGGCAAGGCGGCCCACTCGGCGCGCCCCTGGTTGGGCGTGAACGCCATCCACGCCGCGGTGCCGTTGATTGAGAAGATCGCGGCGGTGCCGGAGCGGTCGGTCGCCTGCGGCGAGCATCTGCTCTATCGCGAGGTCATCGGCGCCACCACCATCGCCGCCGGCAGTGCCCGCAACGTGATCCCGGACACGCTGAGGCTGAATGTCAACTTTCGCTTCGCTCCCGATCGCAGCCGCGAGGACGCCGTCGCCTGGATTCACGAACTCATCGGAGACGCCGGGAGCATCGAGGTCACGGACATCTCACCGGCAGGCCGGGTCGCCTCGGAGAACCCCTTCTGCCGAGCCTTGGTCGACGCCGCCGGCGGCGCCGTCCGCGCCAAGCAAGCGTGGACCGACGTCGGTCGCTTCAGCGAATGGGGCATCGATGCGGTGTCCTGCGGCCCGGGAATCCCGGCGCAGGCGCACCAGAAGGAGGAGTACGCCACGATCAGCGCGATGACCCAGAGCGCCGCCCTGTTCGAGCGTTTCCTCCACGAAGCCAGGGACTCCTCGTGAATCCGCTGTTGGAGGAAGAGCGGGAATATCCCTTCGCTCGGCTTCTCGAGACCAAGCGGCGCCGGCAGGCGGAGGGTCGAACCGTGCTCGACTTCGGGCAGGGCGACCCTCGAGACCCGACCCCGGCGTTCATCCGCCGCGC
>CALBET010001226.1 GCA_937888665.1 uncultured Acidobacteriota bacterium | reverse complement strand
GACTGTGAGCTTCAAGGGGTCGTGTCGTTGCCGTCCGGCGTCTTCAAGCCCTACGCAGGGGTGAGCACGGCCATCCTGCTCTTCGTGAAGGGGGGCGAGACGGAGAACGTCTGGTTCTACGACATGACAGCGGATGGCTACTCGCTGGACGACAAGCGAGCCAAGGTGAAGGACAACGACATCCCCGACATCGTGAAGCAGTGGAAAGACCGAGACGCCTCGAAGGAGCCGGACAGGAAGGCGAAGTCGTTCTTCGTGCCGAGGAAGGAGATCGAGGACAACAAGCACGACCTTTCCATCAACCGCTACAAAGAGATCGTCTACGAGGAGGTTGAGTACGACCCGCCGAAGGTCATCTTGAAGAAGCTGCGGGACTTGGAAACGGACATCAGGAAAGACCTCGACGCTTTGGAGGCCCTGCTGTGAGTGATACGCCTACAACACTTGGCAGACATATCGAGATCGTGTCCGGCTTTGCCTTCAAGTCAAAGCAGTTTGGTTCCGACGGCGAGCTTCCCATCATCAGAATCAGAGATGTGAAGCGTGGCTTCTCCACCACACGCTACACGGGAGACTTCAAGCCCAAGTTCTTGGTCAACGATGGGGATCTGCTCGTCGGCATGGACGGTGAATTCAACGCCGCCGTGTGGAGGGGCGGGAGAAGTCTGCTGAACCAGCGAGTGTGTCGCATCTACCCGACTGAAGGGCTCAACTTCGACTACCTCAAGCACCTACTGCCTGCCGAGTTGAAGCAGATTGAAGATCGCACGGCATTCGTCACCGTTAAGCACCTGTCAGCCAAGCAAATTCGGAATATCCCCGTCACCCTCCCACCCCTCCCCGAGCAACGACGCATCGCCGACATCTTGGACAAGGCCGACGGCATCCGCAGGAAGAGGCAGGAGGCGTTGAAGCTGACCGACGAGTTCCTCCGGTCGGCGTTCTTGGAGATGTTCGGCGACCCGGTGACGAACCCGAAGGGGTGGCCGGTGGTGAAGTTGGGTGAGGTCTGCAAGCGGGTGACTGATGGAACCCACCAAACACCAGAATGGTCGCCCGAAGGCGTCCCATTCCTGTTCATCAGCAACATCGTCAACGGTGAAATAGACTTCGGGGCAAGGAAGTTCATCACCGAACAGTCTTGGACTGCCTTGACCGCCAGATGCCCTATCGAAGTCAACGACATCCTCTACACCACGGTCGGAAGCTACGGCAACGCCGCCCTCGTCCGCGCCGAACGCCGATTCTGCTTTCAGAGGCACATCGCCCACATCAAGCCTGACCCACACAAGATCCACCCGGAGTTCTTGCTGGGACAGATGCAATCGGATGGCGTTAGGCGTCAGGCCGACAGACAAGCGAGAGGGGTTGCTCAGAAGACGCTCAATCTGCGTGAGTTGAAGAAATTCTCAATCCTGCTGCCACCATCGACGCTTCAACATGAATACGTTGCGTTGCGAAGACGAGTCGAAGGGTGTCGCCAACGACATCGTGAGGCGAGCACCCAATCCGCCGAACTCTTCGATTCTCTCGTTCAGCGGGCCTTTCGAGGAGAACTGTAGCCAGCCATGTCTCTCACCACCCGGCAACTTCTCATCGAGGTTGAGCGCATGAAGCTCGGCCTGACGGCGCAGGCTACTGGCGGCCATCTTGACGGAGCAGAGTATCAACGACTGCGGCGACTGTTCCGAACCAACCCGTGGCTCAAGAGCCGTGTGCCACGATTCGTGGAGACGTGTCGTACGACAGACGAGTTCTGGTCCTACATCAAGCCGAAGTTCGAGACGTATCAGGAACGGCGAGACTACCTGTCCGGCAGCTTCAACCCCATCCTCGATGCGCTCGAACTCCGAGACATCGAGGCCGCCAAACTCGTGGACGTAGATTTGGAGTTGATGTCTTCCGACCCTCTGACGCATGACTACATCACCGAGCAGATCAGCAAGTGCAGAGACAAGATGGACGGCGACGACTACGACGGGGCCATCACCAACGCCAGAACCCTGCTTGAAGCCGTACTGCGAGAGCTTGAAGGCCGCCTCAGCGACGAAACACACAAGCCTGATGGCGAGCTGCAACGCCAGTACAAGCGGGTCACCAAGCTCCTCAACCTCGACCACAAGAAGAAGGGGTTGGACGGTCCGTTCGTCGAGATCCTCAGAGGCTTCGTCAGCGTCGTGAATGGTCTGGCAGCCCTGCGGAACACGGCCAGCGATGCACATGCGAGGAGCTACAGCCCGGACGAGCACCATGCCCGCCTTGCGGTGAACAGTTCCAAGACCATCGTGACGTTCCTCTTCCAGACCTACGAGTATCAGCGGGAGAAGGGGTTGTTGGTGAACGAGGGCGGCACCACCGGGGAGCCGTGAAGTTGAGGCCGTCACCAGGGGCGAGCAGCGCCGAAGGTCTGTGCCCAAGAAGCATTGAATGTCCCCAGTACCTGGAGAGCAACATGAGTAGCGAAACACTGCACCATCGGGCGAGCGAAGCACATGAAGCCATCGAGCGGCTGCTGACCGCGGCTCGTGAGCATCACCACCGGGAGATCAATGAAGTCATGGAGGAGATGCGGCGTCTTCGAGCGGCCCAGGAGTGGTTTGATGTTCTCGCCGGGTACGTTTTGGATTCCACGGATCTCGACCTCATCGCGACCATCACAGTCAGCCTTCATCGCCGCGACAACCCCAGCCAAATTGAAGTTGCGCCCTTTGTGGACAAGACCCAGGACGCCATCAGGAAAGACCTGTTGACGCTCAACACCCTTGAATACATCTACAACTCAATGGGCTCCGATTCCGTATTTGATTCGGATTTGATCGCGGCTGCCGCGGCCCGCGCCTGCGTCCGTGAGCGCCAGCTGCCGCAAGGTGAGTTCCTGGAAGAGGCCGCGGACTGGTCTGTTCTGACGCAGCAAGAAGCCCGGGTGCTGTTGGACCTGACCCTCGAGCCGCTCACCCTCTCTGCTCAACACTTCGGCGGCTTGTTCGCCACGCCTATCGAATCTCTGAGCAACGTGGCGAGCAGACTCCTTTATGAAATCGCACCCATAGCCATCCCAGATCCGCTGGCGCGGCTGGAGCTGATTTGTTCGGCCTTGTCTGACGATAACTACATCTACCCGCATAACCCGATCGTCGAGCCCGTTGTTGATGCCGTGAGCACCATGTGTACGTCGCTCGACCTAGAAGATTGGGCGGTGGCGAATCGCGCGACCGATGCCCTTGAGGCCCTCGGGTCGGTGTACATGGAGGGCTCCCTCGGCGCGCGAGTCGAGGAAGTGCGTAGAGCCGCTGGGCGTGGTGAGGAAGACGAAGCCTAAACTACCCCCCTGGCGCGGCGATGTAGGGCGGGCAGAACTTCGACCCCTCCCGGGTGAAAGTGTGTGCCGTAGGAGTAGGGTTCAGCCTCGACGAGGCCCTCACAAACTAGCGCCGCAATGGCCGGGTTCATCCGCCTTGGCGTCCAGCCGAGTTCGTTTGCGAGCGTCTCCACCAGTATGTGGCCGTCGTGCATAGGCGTTGCAGCAAGCAGAGCGACCAGCGCCTTCGCGTCCGCCGCCGGGCCGGGGAACCGGTTAGGTAGATGCTCGTCCACGGCGATGAAGAGTTCGTCTCTCGGAAAGACCTCGTGGAACCCGCCAATCGAGCTGTGCCCATCTGTAGTGCCGATCATGTTCAGGTCGATCAGTTCGTGGATAGCGCGGCACAGTTGGTCATCGTCCACGTCCAGCGTGACGAGTAGGTGCGCGGTCTCGACGGTGGGGTCATGCTCACAGCCGTGCTTGCTGTGTTCGGCGAGGTAGACGGCGACCTGTGTTGCGTCGCTGGAGAGCGTGATGCCGCTGTCGGGCTCATGCTGGGCATTGTTCAGGGCGGTCAGACTAGCCTCGTGGCCATCCAACCTGTGGATGTGGTCCACGTGGTATCGCGCATTCGCCTGCCGGAATTCGCGCGTTGCCTGCGCGGCGAGAGCGGCGACGGCGATGGGGCCGATGTACGGAACCGCCGCGATGGCAGCGTCCTTCACGGCGGCGAGCAGCGGGGAGGCCGTGTCGTGGCCCTCGACCACCAGCACCTTTCGTGCATCGGCGTCGTCGATTTCGCTAGGTTCATCGGCCATAGTGTTCACCCTCGTGCACCAAAGAAGGATCTGTGCACCGACGTGTCCAGGGGGTTGGGGCCGTCTAGATCTGAGGCGATAGGATGGGTGCCTCGGCACAACCGTGCACACGCTGATGGTGTGCCGCTTGGGACGGAGCTGAGCGATAGCTCACGGGGGTTCGCGCTTGCTGTGGCTGGCTGGAGGCACCGATAATAGTCAATTACCGGTCCTATTTGGAACGTTTTTGGACGCCCCACGAGCGTTTCGTCGTGAGGTTGCGAGGAACGCTCCTCTCGCCGACGCGAGGTTCATGGGCCATAGCTCCGTCGCTGTTCA
>CALBET010001225.1 GCA_937888665.1 uncultured Acidobacteriota bacterium | reverse complement strand
CGGACTAGCCACTGCCGTTCCGCTCGCGGCCGACATGTGCCCCGCGAACCTGATCCTCGCAGAGGTGACAGGGTCTCACCTGTCATCGGCACGCTCGCCACCTCGTCACAGAAAGTTTCTGATGGCCGTTGTTCGTCCGTTTCGCGCACTCCGCCCTGAACCGCACGCGGCCGCGGCCGTCGCCGCGGTCCCCTATGACGTGGTCAGCACCGAGGAGGCTCGCGCGTTGGCCGCGGGCATGCCCCTGAGCTTTCTTCGCGTCACCCGTCCGGAGATCGATCTGGCCCCGGATGTCGATGTGCATGACGCCAGCGTGTACGACACCGCACGCGCCAACCTGGCTCGGCTCCGAGAGACCGCCCCGCTGGTCGTCGAAGCGGAGCCCGCGTTGTATATCTACCGTCTCAAGGACGGTGGGCACACGCAAGTCGGATTGGCCGGCTGCTTCTCGCTGGACGAGTACGACAACGGGACCATCAAGAAGCATGAGCGCACGCGCCCCGACAAAGAAGACGATCGCACCAGGCATATGGTGACGATTGAGGCGCAGACCGGTGTGGTGTTTCTGACGTACCGCCAGACGACCAGCATTGATACTGCCGTTGAACAGATCTGCGACACCGAGCCGCTCTTTGACTTCGTGGCCCCCGACGGCATCGGACACACGGTGTGGCGCGCGACGGCTGAGGACACCGCCCGGCTGGTCGAGCGGTTCGCGGAGGTGCCGGCCTTGTATATCGCCGATGGTCATCATCGGGCCGCCAGCGCCGCCCGCGCGCGCCGCGCACTGGGCGGCGCGGGGGCGGACTCCAAGGACGGTGAGCACGAGCGCGACTACCTCCTGGCCGTCGCGTTCCCAGACCACCAGACCCGAATTCTTCCCTACAACCGAACCGTCTCGGACCTTGCGGGGGCCACGCCGGCGGAGTTTCTCCAGCGCGTGTCGGCTCGGCTCTCGGTCGAGCCGACCAGCGAGACCACGCCGGCCAAGGGCGATGCGTCGATGTATCTGGGCGGTCGCTGGTACCGGCTCGCCCTATCAGACCGTGCACCGGAGGCCGATGCGGATCCAGTTGGCTCGCTCGATGTGTCTGTGTTGCAAGACCAGGTGCTGGGACCGGTGCTCGACGTGAAGGACATTCGCACCGATCCGCGCGTGTGTTTCGTGGGGGGGCTCCGCGGCACGGGCGAGCTCCAGCAGCTGGTCGACTCGGGCCAAGCGGCGGTCGCCTTCTCGATGTCAGCGGTCACCGTGGCGGAACTTCTGGCTATCGCAGA
>CALBET010001224.1 GCA_937888665.1 uncultured Acidobacteriota bacterium | reverse complement strand
AGATACACAGAGGTGAACCCATCGATGTCTGACGGTCGACGACCACGCGCCCGTGGGGCCAGACCGCTCGTGTCGATCCTCATGCCCTGCTTCAACACCGAGAGGTTCGTGGGCGAAGCCGTTGACAGCATTCTGCGTCAGAGTTATTCGCGCTGGGAATTGCTGATTTGCGACGACGGATCGACGGATGGCACCCGCAGGGTCCTTGACGCCTATGCGGACTCCCGGATATCGGTCCTTCGTCATGAGGTCAACCACGGGTATTTTCGTACCTGGAACGAGCTTATCGCTCTGTGTACGGGTGACCTCATCGCGTTTCAGGATTCTGACGATTCCAGCGAGAGCCTTCGGCTGGAAAGGCAAGTGGCCGCGTTCACCGAGGACGCCGACCTGGGCATTTGCGGTACCTGGACAAGGAACGTGACGGAGGCGGGACACGACGTCAGGATCGCCCGGAAGGAACTGTCTGATGAGCGGATACGTGCAACGATGGCGACCCGCAGCCCGTTCTGCGGTGCGACCATTATGATCCGTCGGCTCGTCTACGATCACGTTGGAGGCTACCGTCCTTTCTTTGAGGGGATCTCGTACGCGGACTATGACTGGGCCTATCGCATCGTCGAACAGTTCAAGGCGAAAAACCTGGGCGAACCGCTGTACATCCGGAGACATCGCCTGGGTGCGAACTCCAAGGAAGTCAAGGCCATTCGGGCAGTCGGCGACACGATCGTGCAGTATCTGGGTTCGCAGAGGGCTGGTGGGCGACGACCCGACGACCTGATGCGAGGCGACGTCCGCGCCATTCAAGACGCGGTGGAGCGACTGCTGCGCCCGTATACCGACGACCAGACTCTCGTCTATCGGCAGTTCTCGACGGCTTTTCTCAGCGAACGACTGCGCTGGACCGGAATCAAGACCGCCCTGGAGGGCTGGCGACAGGAGCCATGGAAGCTGGCGAACCTGCGCGCGGTGCTCTACAGCGTCTATCGTGCCGTCAGCAGATAGCACGCTTCGCCTACTGCATTGGCTACCCGTTGCTCCGCCGCCTCAAGGCTGACGGACAACTCGAGACGTTCATGGCCGATTCGCCGGCCAGGCCCCCTCGGCCCGGTATTACCAGCTCACGACACAGGGGCGGGCGCGGCTGACGGCCCTTGAGCGGGAGTGGGCAGAGGTCGTGCAGGCGGTCGCTCGATGCCTGCGCAAAGGAGTAGTCGCGTGATGCAGACCCATCCGGTGATTGAACGCTACCTCGGCTCGTTCGCCGCCGCATTCGACGAGTTCGAAGTCTCCGACCGCGACGAGATCGTACAGAATCCGCAATCACATCGCGGAGTCGCGGGCCTCGGGCACGACGGTTGACGCTGGCCGAACGCGGTGGAGCGGACGTCCTGGTCACAGGCGACCGGACGCTGTTGGCACTTGAAGGGCAAACGGCGTTCAAGATAGCGTCGGCAGCAGGGTTCCGCCGTCTCTGTGGGCTGGCCGGGTCCTGAGCCCATGTGGATGGAGTGAGGAAATCACATGCATCGTCGAACGGGACTCTCGACGGCGGTCTCGACAGCGGTCTGTCTCGCGTTCGCATCAGCCACCTCGGCCCAGGACCGAGACATTCCCCAGACCCCGAGCGGGCACCCCGACCTGTCCGGCACCTATGACGTCGCGACGCTGACGCCGGTGGAGCGGTCGGAAGTGTTGGGCGAGAGAGTCACGTTGACCGACGAAGCCGCGGCCGAGTTGGCAAAGCGCGTGCGCCAGGCCAGGGCGTTCTCCGACCAGCCCAGCGACCCCAATCGCGGCGCTCCCCCGGTGGGGGGTGACAGGGTCTTCGGCAACGCGTTCTGGATCGAGCCGGGACAGAGTGTGACCAAAGTTGACGGCCAATGGCGCACGTCGATTCTCATCGACCCTCCCAATGGTCGATATCCACCGCGGGTGGCGGACGCGCCCACGTGGAGCGGACGCCAGCGACTCCAGGACGACGGCAGCGCGTACTGGCTCGAGGCCGGTCCCGATGCACCCGGTCCCTTCGACAACATGGAGCAACGACCCTACGCCGAACGCTGTCTGAGCATGGGGTCGAGCGCCGGTCCCCCGATGCTGCCTTCGCTCGCCAATAACTACAAACGGATCGTGCAGAGCGGGGACACCATCATGATTCTCAGCGAGACGGTGCACGACGCGCGCATCATTCGGATGAACGCTGAGCATGATCCGCCCGGAATCAACAAGTGGCTGGGCGACTCGATCGGGTTGTGGTCCGGTGACACGCTCGTGGTGGAGACGACCAACTTCGTGGATCGTCCGACGTTTGCGCGCGGCACCGGCACGATGACGGTCACCGAGTGGTTCCGGCTGGAAAGCGACGACGCGTTGATCTACACCTTCACGGTCGAGGACCCGACCGTGTGGACGGCGCCGTTCAGCGGCGAGTACGCGTGGGCACGCAGTGCGAACACGTTGTTCGAGCACGCCTGCCACGAAGGGAACTACCCACTGACGGCCATCATGAAGGGCGCCCGCGTGATCGAGGCGGTGTTTCGTGGCGAGGCGCCGGGTGGCATACCTCGTGTCGCGCCAGAGCTCGTCCACCAACCTCAGGCCCCACGTGCGACACCTGCTGAATCCGCTGAGCAATGGCCCAGCCATGGTTCGGCTCCAGGACAAGCGTCTGCAGAATCAGCAGGTCCAAGGTTCCTGGAAGCAGGTCGGACTGGTCGCTCATGACATTCCCCTAGATTAGCTACAGCACTCTCACCATAGGGGGCGTGTTGTAGATTGTCAAGGGGAGCGGTGGGCTGATCTCACTCCGACCAAAGCGACACCGTCGGGTCAACCCGCGCCGCCGGCACACATCCGCCTTGCGGCTGCCGTCGCAAGACCGTAGGCTAGCAGCGAAGGATTCGACGGTTCATGTCAGCCTGACCGGATTGGTCTACCTCGGTGCCTCCACTGTGACCACGCCCTCCGCCAGACACCGGATGGCCGCCTGGGCGGTGCATGCCTTCACGGCCAGTGGCGCGATGTGGGGACTGCTCGCGGCGCTGTGCGTTGCGCGCTCCGAGTACCGCGAAGCGCTGGCCTTCATGATCGTCGCCATTGCCGTCGACGCGTTCGACGGCATACTGGCCCGCTGGGCACGCGCCAAAGAGACGCTGCCGCAGTTTGACGGGGCGCTGCTCGACAACCTCGTCGACTACCTGAACTACGTGTTCGTACCGGCAC
This sequence comes from uncultured Acidobacteriota bacterium, assembly GCA_937888665.1. GTDB lineage: Bacteria > Acidobacteriota > Vicinamibacteria > Vicinamibacterales > UBA8438 > UBA8438. Next base: position 3,576 of record CALBET010001224.1, on the reverse strand, counting down.
TGCTCCTCCACGAGGCGCACCTGTTGCCGCCCTCAGCGGCCCTGCTCGGCAGCATCCTCATCTGCGTGGCGTCGGCGTATCAGTTTTGCCAGGCTGATGCGAAGACCAGCGACCACTTTTTCCTCGGCTTCCCGTCGTACTGGAATGTGGTGGCCTTCTACCTCTTCCTCGGGGGTCTCGACCCGCGCGTCAATCTGGCGATTGTGTCGTTCTTCATGGTCATGGTGTTCGTCCCCGTCAAATGGGTGTACCCGTCGCGAATGCGGCGCTTTCGCGCGGCCACGCTGGTGGCCACCGCGCTCTGGGGAGCCATGTGTATCGCGATGCTCGTGCAGTACCCGACCGCCGCGCCGTGGCTGCTTCCAGCGTCGCTCGTCTATGTCGCCTACTACGTCGGTGTGAGCCTGGTCCTAGCCTGGTCGCCGACATCGTGAACACCCCGAGCCACAACGGCATCGAGCGCCCGGCCAGCAGCAAGTCGTCGGCCGTGCCCTTGCTGTGCCGTCGCGTCGCGACCCGTCCCACGGCGTATATCGCGCCGTAGAAGAAGAGCAGCGCCAGAAACGCACCCCAATGCGCCCCGCCAAGTGCGTCGGCCATGGGCGTGCATGTTGTCACACGGCACACTCAGCGCGCCGCACCCGACCCCCACCCGTTCCGTTCGCCGCACTCCAGCCCTGGTGCCTCGAGGTCGAGGGTATGATTGTCCGATTCTCGAGCTGTCATGGCCTGCGCGCTACGGGTCTGGCATGTCGCCCGCACCGCCTCGGCCGCGTGGCGGGCTCGTCTCCGCTTCGGAGGGCACTGTGTCACAGGACGGTGAAGTCGTCTCCATCTACGTCGCTCCCCAGCGCGCAGCGCGCATGGTGGAGGTCCGCTCAGTCCTGGCTATCGCGGGTCAGGGCCTCGAGGGGGACCGTTACGCGGCCGGCGAAGGAACGTTTTCCGGTCAATCGGGTACCGGCCGGGAGGTCACGCTCATCGAATCAGAAGCGATTGAGGCACTCGCGCGCGAGTATGACGTGCGGATAGATCCGGCCGAGAGTCGTCGAAACATCGTCACGCGGGGCCTGTCGCTCAATCATCTGGTGGGCCAGGAGTTCCGGGTGGGAGAGGTCACGCTCAGGGGCACGCGTCTGTGCGAGCCCTGTGGCCATCTTGAGACGCTCACCGGACCCGGTGTGCGTGGCGGGTTGGTCCACCGAGGCGGGCTTCGCGCGGACATCGTCGCTGGCGGGGTCATCCGTACCGGCGACGTGGCAACGCTGACCCGCCGGTGATCCAGGCACGTATTGGGTCACGCGATTCTGCCCACCCAGCGACACCGTGGTCTTCGAAGGCTGGTCGGTGCCGGAGGGCGATGGCGCGTGGCGCTGGTCGACCAGCACCGACCCCGGCGTGCTGTTCCGGTACGGTCAACCACGTCATAGCCGTAAATAGCTGATTATAAATAGACTCCGTTCTCTGTTGGCCGAAGTTGCCCCCAGAGTTGTGAACCCCATCGTCCGGCGGGCCGTCAGACAGGGGTCGCAGGCTCGAAGAGTCGCACCGATCCAACGTACCCAGTCGACCGACGCTTCGCGAAAACTGCCGCCCATGGTTCCGATCACAGGCTCAGAAACTGCGCCGTCATGAGCCTGATCGTCTAAACGGCCCCAGGTTTCCTGGGTCGCGCTACGTGGCACGGGGTCTGCGCTCGACCAGGCGTGGCCTCCCCGTCAACGAACACCCGGGCGTTCCTCAGTCCCCACTTCCGTGATCAAGTGGAAGCTGATGCCGTGCCACTCTATGAGGCCGCCTGAAGACGAGGTCCTTCTTCGCGACATGCTCGACTACGCTCGGCGCGCTGTCACAGCGGTAGCCAGCAGAGAGCGGGCGGATCTCGAGTCGGATCCCATTCTGTCTGCCGCTCTCGAGAGGTTCATCGAAGTAATCGGAGAGGCCGCGAGCAAAATCTCGGCGGGCACTCGCGCCAATGCTGCTCAGATTCCTTGGCGCGAGATCGTCGGTATGCGCACCCGGCTGGTTCACGGCTATGCCTCGGTGGACCACGACATCATCTGGGACGTGGGTCAGGGGGTCGCTGGTTCGAATCCAGTCATCCCGACCAATACACACGGGATCAATCGAGAAATCGGTTGGGCCCGTTTTCGTTGAAATCGAGGAAGGCCGCACGGCCGTCGTAGCGCGGAATTGGCCGTCAACCGGTGCCGATGAGAAGGGCGCTGTGGCGGGCGCCCCTCCCTGCCTTTCGAGCGACCTGAGCGGTCTGGGTCGTGTAAACTTCCCGGCGGCGTCACACGTGACGTCGCATGAAGGGCACAGGTGGTCCGTGCGAGCCGGCTGGCACCTGGCTTTGACGCAACGTCGGAGGCAGAGTGAACAGACAAAGGTCGATTGGGCTCTTGGTGGTGTGCGTGGCCGCGCTTCTGAGTGGGTGCGACTCCGACAATCCGGTTGCTCCGACGAACGGGACGGTTCTCACGTTGTCAGCGACTCCGACCACTATTACCCTGAATCAGACGTCGCAGCTGGTCGTGACCGGCGTTCGGTCCGACGGAAATCCCCTAAATGAGGGAATCCGGCTCCGTTTGTCAACCAATCTAGGAATGCTCTCGGAAGAGGTCGTGGTGACCGACGAGAATGGCAGAGCGACCGCAACCCTGAGACCGAAGGACGGCAAAACCGGGATTGCTTCCGTGACCGTCGTTCTTGACGATAGCGGGTCATCCGCGTCATCCCGTGTCGAGGTTCAGATTACAGCGGCGCCTCAGCCTCCTGCGTTCAAGAAGGACTTCTCGCCCGATTCGATCACGGCGGGCAAGATCAGCACGCTGATCTTCACGATCGACAATACAGCCAACTCAGAGACGACGACGGCCCTGGCCTTCACCGACAACCTTCCGGCAGGGGTCGTCGTAGCACCGATGCCGAACGTGAACACCAGTTGCACTGGCGGTACGGTGACCGCCGTCGCCGGGAGCAGCATGGTCAGCTACACCGGGGGCGCCGTGGCAGCGATCTGCACCGTCAGCGTGGACGTGATCAGCGCCGACGATGGCCTGTACATCAACGAAACGGAAGACTTGACGTCGTCAAGGGGCAACAGTGGCCCGGCGGTCAACCAACTGAGCGTTGCTCCCGCGCCGGCCCCGCCACCGTCGCAGGCCGACGGCACCTACGGCTCCGGGACGTTTTCACTGACAGACACAACCTGTATTCCCACGTTCTTTGGCCAAGCATTCGATGGCACGGTGAGGATTTTCGACAATGGCACAGGACTCGTCATTACCGAATTTCAGGCACGCGCCTCGACGGGCAGCTTCACCAACGGCTCCGGCACCTTTACGGGGTCCGGTGTCGTGGGCAGTGAGCCGGCTAAGTGGCTCGTAGACGTCACGCTCAACGGGGAACCTCCTGTGGCCGTGGTCAGCGAACTCATCACGCTGACTGCACGAAACTGCCGCGGGTCATTCTTGAGTGCCCCGCTGACAAAACAGTAGGCGTCGCCCCTTCCTCATGCATCAGGTCACAGCCTTGTGGAAGGGCGCTTTGGCCAGGACCCTCACATGGCCA
>CALBET010001223.1 GCA_937888665.1 uncultured Acidobacteriota bacterium | reverse complement strand
CGTCCGCTCGACACTGCCCTCATCCAGCAGGTCGGCAGTCAGCGAGGCCAGGCCGTGGGCGTGTACCGGATCGGAGGCGGACCCGACCGGCATCATCAACCGGAAGGTGACCACCGGAGGTCCGGGATGCTCGACCGTCCTCAACGCCAGACCGTTGGACAACCGACCGGCCCGCACGACCGGGAATCGTGTCGGCGGCACCCGTCCCGGCTCCGGCATGCGCGAGCGGTCCGCACGGCCGGTCATGAGACCACCGCCGGGTGCGAACCGGGCAGAGCCCGGTCGGCGGCGCCGGCCGGCACCACGCTCAGTGCGACGCGGCCGGGCTCACCCATCTGCCGGACCAGGCCGGCCACCCGCTCGGCCGTGGTGTCGCGATACCGGGCGCGATCCCGGGTCATGAATCCGGGATCACCGGCATACACGTTGTAGGCGTTCAACTGGTCCGACCGGCCGTTGAATCCACCGACGGTCTGCAGACGATAGACGAACTGCACCTCGACCTGTGTCAGGCCTCGTGCCATTTCCGCATCATCCGGACCGACATCGGCCAACGCGGCCAGCTCGTCGCCGATCACCTGTTCGAGCTCCACCAGGTCATGCCCCGGCGCCGCCGTGGCGGTGAGGCAGAACCAGCCGTCGAGTTCACGCGACCCTTGAGACGCACTGACGTCGGTCGCCAGGCGCCGCTCGTGCACCAGGGTGCGGTAGAGGCGAGAGGTCTTCCCACCCGCCAGCAGCTCCGCCAGCAAGTCCATGCCGGCGTCGCCGTCGGAGAACAGGCGAGGAGATCGCCAGGCCAGATACAGACGCGGAAACTCCACGCGGTCTTCGAGCAGGAGACGGATGTCTTCAGCGGCCGGCGTGGTGCCCCCCCGCGGATCATCACCGGTCACCACCGCTGGGATCGGAGGGCCGACGGGAATCTCCTCGAAATGGCGACGCACCAACTCGAGCACCGGCTCCGTGTCAACATCGCCAGCCACCGTCAACGACGCATTGCCCGGGTGGTAGTAGGTCTGAAAGAACGCGCGCGCGTCCTCGAGTGTCGCGGCCCGAATGTCCTCGGCGTGCCCGATCGTGGTCCAGTGATAGGGGTGATCTGGTGGAAACAGCGCGGACATCAGCGCCATCAGGGCCAATCCGTAGGGACGGTTCTCATAGGTCTGCCGGCGCTCGTTCAGCACGACCTCGCGTTGGTTCTCGAACTTGGCGGCGGTCAGCGCCGGCAGGAGGTACCCCAACCGGTCCGACTCCAACCACAACGCCAGCTCTAGCGCGTTGGTCGGCACGACCTCCCAGTAATTCGTGCGATCGCAGTTGGTGGACCCGTTGAGTGAGGCCCCCGCCTGTTGCAACGGCGCGAAGTAGCCGCTGTCATGGTGGGCCGACCCTTCGAACATGAGGTGCTCGAACAGATGGGCCAATCCGGTTCGTCCTGGCCGCTCGTTCTTCGACCCGACGTGATACCAGAGGTTGACCGCGGCGATCGGACACCGGTGATCCTCGTGCACGATCAGGTCGAGTCCGTTGTCCAGTGTGTATTTCGTAAAATCCAGCATTCATTCCCTACCAACACGGCCTCGACCGCGTATGTGTGCCGCCGCGCCATCATACCGCCATCACGTGTCGCGACCCGTGGGGGACGCGGCTCCCTGGCACTGCGGGGAGCCACAGCTGCGTGGTACGATGCGCGGTGATGATTCGAACGGCTCTCACGATGACCGCGCTCCTACTGTCTGCCGCGGCCTCCACGGACGCGCAGACGTTGCGTTACGCGGCGCCAGACGACTGGGCCGAGCAGCCGTCATCATCACCGATGCGGGTCACCGAGTTCCGGCTTCCGCGTGTCGCCGGCGACGCGGAGGACGTAGAGTTGGTCGTGTTCTACTTCGGCGGCTCCGGCGGGAGCGTCGAGGCGAACCTGGACCGCTGGGTCAGCCAGATGGAACAGCCGGACGGGCGCTCGTCATTCGAGGTGGCGTCGACCACGGGGTTCGACGCCGACGGCCTCGCGGTCACGGTGTTGGACGTGCCGGGCACCTACGTGGCCGCCGTCAGACCTGGCTCGGCCACTCGCCTCAACAAGTCCGATTTTCGATTGCTCGCGGCCGTTGTGGAAACCCCGGTGGGCCCGTACTTCTTCAAGCTGACCGGGCCGGCCCGGAGCGTGGCACGCTGGGACAAACCGTTC
>CALBET010001222.1 GCA_937888665.1 uncultured Acidobacteriota bacterium | reverse complement strand
TCCGGAAACACCACGATGGCGTCATCTCGCACGTGCCGGTCGGTGTTCCGCCAGAAACGGGTGTCCTCTCGGTGCGGACGGGAAACACCGCCGTGCAGGTAGACGTGCACGGGGTAGCGGCGCGCCGCGTCATAGCTCTCCGGAACGAAGACCTCATAGCGGAATTCGACGCCGTCGGGGTTCTTCCGGCTCAGGACCTGTCGCCCCGTCGGCGCATCGGGGTCGTGGACAGGCCCGGACCGAACCAGCGGCCAGAGCGCCTCGATGGCGGGATCACGCGCCAGGATGGTCTCGATGGCGTCGTCGCTGTCGTCACCGGGGTCCGCGGTCCAGAACGCCTGGACAGCCTCAGCCAGGTTCTGGGCCGGGGCCGGCGTGGGCACGCACGCCAACCCCACCGCAGTGGCTGCCACCACGGCGCCGCGAAGTCGTAGCCGCCAGTCTGTGTCGAGCCTCATCCTGTCTCCTCCGTCGTACGACGTGACCGACGCCTGCTCCCGCACGGCGTCCGCCTACTTGCCGGACGTACGGCCTGGCGCGGTGCCTGCAAGGCCGTGCTTCGCAAGGAAGCGGTCGATCGTCTCGAATATCGCGACGGTCTCTTCACGATTGAACCCGCCGTGTCGTCCGCCCGGCACGGTGTGCAGCTCGTTCGCCACGCCGACCTTCGTCAACTCCTCACGCAACCGCACGCCGTGCTGGTACGGCACGGTCGGGTCCGCGTCGCCATGGATACTGAGGATGGGCGGAAGCCCGGCGCGCACGTAGGTCAACGGCGAGACCCGCTCGGCGATCTCGAATCGATTAGGCAGACTGCCCATCCAGGTGACCGCGTAGGTTTTCATATTGGCCCCGTCGAGCAGGTCCCCGACATCCGTGATCCCGTACCAGTTGATGATGGCGGCCACCGACAGCGGATCAGTACCCGGGCACTGGCGGTCGAGACCGGCGGAGACCGGGATCATGCCGGTCGTCAACGCGAGATGGCCTCCGGCCGAGTTGCCGGTGACGACGATACGGTCGGCGTCGATGTTGTACTCCTCAGCGTTCCGGATCACCCACCGGAGCGCGCAGAGGCAGTCCTCGACGGCAGCCGGCGCGAGCGAGACCTCCGCCAGCCGGTACTGGACGTTGACGACGGCCCAACCCTTCTCGAGCCACGGCAGCAGCCGCAGCACGTTGCCTTCCTTGGACCCGCCCGTCCAACCGCCCCCGTGGATGTACATGAGCACGGGGGGCGGCCCATCCGCGTCCCGCGGCAGATAGAGGTCCACCGTGTTCTCGCGGTTGTTCGCCTTCAGATAGGTGACGTTGGGCACCACCCGATACGTGTTCGACAGATGCGACGCCCAGGTCTCGGTGTCACTGAGTTGGGCCGACGCGCTCCCAGCGCCCACCACCATCGCCGCTGTCACAACCGCCGCCATCCGCAATGTGGTCATCTTCATCGGGTGTCCTCCTCGCAGGCCTGAAGGCCTGCGCCACCGAATCGACATGGTCAACAACGCACGAGGCGCTCCGCCGGTGGAGTACCCCGCAACCCTTCCGATTTTTGAGGCACCGCTCCACCCGGACTCCGACCACTGTGGGGCACGGCTTCGGCCCCTGCCCAGACCCTTGTGGGGCACGGCTTCAGCCGTGCCTCGACCGCCCCGAACCCAGCCCGGGCTACGGCTGGCCGCCCGCGCCTTCCGTGATACCGGACGCCGGGGTGAGCACGGTCGTCCGCTCGGTGACAGAATCAATCTTCGAGCGGCTATAGAAGACGGGGAAATACTTCCCGCGCGCCCACAACTCGAACAGGTCGCGATAGTGCGGGCTGTCCGGATTGCCAGACTGACCGGGCGCGTTGAGACCGACGGAATTGTCCCAATCTGAGGTGTCGGCGACGAACATGAACGACGCCCCGGAGGTCTGATTGTCGCCGCCACCCGTGTTGTGCACCGTGCCGCCGTAGCCGCCGCGCGGCAGCGGCCCGACATCGAGCCGACGTCGTACGTCGGGGCTCACCGCCGCCGTCATGGGGTGTTGAATCAGCGCGTGCTTGTAATGTTCCTGGCCGTACTGCCAACTCGCCATGTCCGACCCGAGACGTTCGGTCAGACTCGTCAGGGTTTCGGCGAGGCTGTCCCGGAGCACGGCGTCACGCCCCGCGACCGGTGCATCGCCAAAGCGCCCGTCTGGCGCCGTCAGCCAGTCGATCAACCGCTTGTTGTTGACGCTCTCGATCCACTCGTGCGAGGACGTCGGCACCACGATCGCGTGCACGTTGTCACGCAGGCGCCCCTCGAAGGTCACGTAGATCGCCGCCTCGACCGAGTCCTTGTCCAGCACAAAGTCCCAGTCCAGCAGCCGGTCTCGCAACCCGGCCACCGCCGGGTCGTCGATCGCGACCCCGCGCAGCAGCGGCACGATGTTTCGTCCGGCGACGGTCAGCTCGTCGTGCTGAAACCGCATCATGTCCGCCACCGTCAGGTGCCGCCCCGCCGCCAGCAGTTCCTCGACCCGCGCCGCCCGCATCTGGTCGCCCCACGTGTAGTGCAGCGCTTCCCAGTACGGGTAGTCGTCCGGCACCGTGTAGTTGTTGGCCGTGCCGTAGAACCCCTTCTCAGGGTTGACCAGGTTGGGCAGCGCCTTGATGGGCAGATACCCGTCCCACTCGTAACGCCCATCGCCCGGCACCGGCACCAGGCCGCTGTGCGTGCGCCTGATCGGCGAGACCCCGACCGCCTGATAGCCGATGTTCTTCTCGCGGTCAGCCCAGATCATGTTCTCCGACGGAATCCGGCTATAGGCACAGGCGTCGCGAAACTCTTCCCAGGTGCGCGCCTGGTCCATCCGCAGACTGGCCAGATACGGCGCGGACCCGTAGTCCAGCCAGGCGGCCCGCAACGCATAGGCCTTGTGGTTGGCGGTGTCTTCGTAGAGCACCGGCCCGTGGCGGGTGTATTTCAGCGCGACGTCGACCGCCGCCTCGCCCTTCACCGGCACCGTGTCCGCGATGACGGTCATCGGCTCCCAGCGGTCCAGATATCGATACTCGTCAGAATTCGCGGGATTCGTGTCGTAGACGTACAGGTCTTCGTTGTCCTGGCCGAAGATGGTCAAGCCCCACGCGCCATACTCGTTGTGTCCGATCGACACCCCGGGCAGCACCGGCTCTCCCCCACCGATTACGTTCCACCCGGGCGCCACCAGATGCACCCAGTACCGCAAGGACGGCGCGCCCTGGGCCCGATGCGGGTCGTTGGCCATCATCGGAAACCCGGTGATGGTCCGGCTGCCGGCAACGACCCAGTTGTTGCTGCCGATGGCGTCGTAGTCCTGCTGTTCCAAATCGATCTCGCTCGGCATGGCTGCGGCCAGCCGCTCGAACGTGTCGGCGTCGCCGCGATAGGCGGCCGCCACGTCTTCCGGTTGGAACCGCACACTGCGGCGGTGGGCCCGATAGAGGTCGAGGATGCCGTCGTCGAGCAGCGACGTGTCGATGGCGGGGTCGATGGTCAGGTCTGGGTCGCCGTAGTAGTAGTTCAGCTCTTTGACCGCCTCCGCACCAAGCAGTGCCACCGCTCGGGCATTGTCGATCTCGGAGGTGACATTCCCCACCAGCCCCTGGTGACGCGAAATGACCACCTCGGGGGTCCAGTGCTGCGGCGTGATGTCGAGCAACCGGAACTCCAGCGGCAACAACGCCGGATGCGCGGCCGTCTCGTCGATATAGGCGTTGATACCGCGGACGAACGCCGGAATGATCACGTCGCCGTGGTCGTGATAATGCTTGAGTTCGGTCGCCAGGTCGCCACGAAATCGATGCAGCCGAGCCCCGATGTCCCGTTCGAGTTCGCGCGGGCCCAGGATTTCCGCCACGGTGCCAGTCGCCTGACGCCGCCAGACCTCAAACTGAAACAGTCGGTCCCGGGCGGCCGCATAGCCCTGCGCAAAGAACAGGTCCGTCTCGTTCTCGGCGTAGATGTGATTGATGCCCCAGCGGTCGGTGACAATCTCGACCTGCGACCCTAAGCCCGCGGTGCGCAACGTCTCTTGCTGGTCTTGCTGGGCCAACACGACGGCCCCGTGGGCCGACGTCCAGCACGTCAGACTGGCCATCACCGCGGAGAAAAAGTGAGTGCGGCGCCGCATGGATGGACCCTCTGGATAGCCGATTCAGTCGGGAGTCAGTGGTGCGAGGCATTATAATCCCGGCGCTCAGCTTTCATTTGCTATTGCACCGGGGACGGCACACCCGGCAGCCAGCGCACGCACTTTGACGATGGCGATATGACTCACGCGCCCGACGCATCCGCACAGCGGTCCACGCTCCTCACGTCGGAAGATTGGTGGGCCATCTGGCTCGGCGGTCTCCTGATCGCGCTCACCGCGGCCGGGGTCATTACCGGCGTGGCCGGGGTCGGACGCTGGACGGGCGACCCGACCGCCGCGTTCGCTGGACGGCTGCTTCCGATCGCGGTGCTGGGCATCGGTTTCGCCCTGGTCACGGCGATAGCGGCACAAGTCATGGGCGGGTCGTTCATGCTCCACCAGACCGGCTTCATCCCGCTGTTTCTCCTGGCGGTGGTCGCGTACTTCATCGCCAATCAGACCGGGATACGAGCCGCCGGTGTCGGGTACGCCTTCTGGGCCCTGTTGGTGGGATTGCTCATTTCCAATACGGTCGGGACGCCCGACTGGCTCACACCGGCGATCAGGAGCGAGCTCTACATCAAGACCGGACTTGTGCTGCTCGGCGCCGAGATCCTGTTCAACCGCGTTCTCAGTCTCGGCCCGCCAGGACTATTCGTGGCCTGGCTCGTCACCCCGATCGTCCTCTTGGTCATGTATCGCTTTGGCACCCGGGTGTTGAAGATGACCAGCCCGTCGCTCGTCATCATCATTGCCGCTGCCACCTCGGTGTGCGGCGTGTCGGCCGCCATCGCCGTCGCCGCCGCCACGCGAGCCAAGAAGGACGAATTGACGCTGGCGGTCGGTATGACCCTCATCTTCACCGTCGTCATGATGGTCCTGATGCCGATCGGGATCAGGGCGATCGGCATGGACCCCATCGTCGGTGGCGCCTGGATCGGCGGCACCGTCGACGCGACCGGGGCGGTGGTCGCGGCGGGGGCGATGCTGGGCGAAGACGCCGGCCAGGTCGCGGCCGTGGTCAAGATGATTCAGAACATTCTGATCGGCGTCATCGCCTTCCTGGTGGCTGTCTACTGGGTGACGAACGTCGAGAAGTCGGACGGCAGCAGTCAGCCCGCCGCCATGCAGATCTGGACCCGGTTCCCCAAGTTCATCCTCGGCTTCATCGGCGCGTCGCTGGTCTTCTCGTTCATCCTCACCCCGATGATGGGCGAAGAGGCAGTCACCGGCATTCTCGATCTCACGTCAGACTTCCGAGGCTGGTTCTTCTGTCTGGCCTTCGTCAGCATCGGGCTCGAGTCGAACATGAAAGAGCTGATGGGCCAGGTACAGGGCGGCCGCCCGATTCAGCTCTATCTCGTGGGCCAGGCATTCAACCTGGTGTTGACACTCGGCGCCGCGTATCTGGCATTCGGGGGCATCCTCTTTGACCGGGTGTTGTAGCGAGCTTCGTTCGCTGGCGTCGGGCGTCGGGCGTCGGGCGTCGGACGCTCCCGCTCGCCGGCTGGGACGCTTCGTGGTCGGTGCGCTCGCGCTGGGGGCGCTAGCCCTGGGACTCGCCCAGGCCGGGCGGTTGCCGGGGGCGCTGGGGGAGACCGTCCGCGGCAATCTCGCTGCCGACCGGGAAGCAACCGCCCTCTTCTACACCGAGGTCGATGGCTGGGCTGACTGGCTCAATCCGGCGAGCGCCAGCGTGTCTAGTCCCCGCTCGGACCAGCCGATTGCCAAGTGGCCCTGAAGGGCCTCGACCTCGTGTCTCGGGCGACCCTGTCTCATCTCAGGGGTCTTCGGGCCCAGCCAATACGTGCCACCCGTCGCCACCACGCAGGCACATCTCGACCACTCGCGGCGTCTCGGAGCACGGGCTGAACTACGACGACGCGCAGATCTGGGCGACCGCCCGACTCAACCAGGTGTCGACCATCTTCACGGAGGATTTCCAGGAGGGACGACGGCTGGAAGGCGTGAAGTTCGTGAATCCGTTGATCCCGGGATTGGCCGCAACTTCGACCTGGCCGTCCTCGAGCCGGCGGCGGGCATCGACCCCGACACCCTGCTCGATGCCCTCGAGGAGGCGGAGGGCGCCCAGCTCATCACCTCGGCCACGAGCGGTCGTGACGCCACCTACACGTTCTCGCACGAACTGATCAGGCAGACGCTGCACGGCAACCTGTCGCTCCCCAGACGACAGCGGCTGCATCTCCGGATCGCGAACGCCGTCGAGTCGACGCGTGGCGACGACACCGAGCCGGGCGCCGCGCTGCTCGCGCACCACTTGTTCCAGGCCGGGTCCATCGCCGACGCCGCCAAGACGCTCGGCTATCTCTCGACCGCCGGGCGTCAGGCGCTGGCCGCCGCCGCGTTCGAGGAGGCGGTCGCGCACTTCACATCGGCGCTGACACTCGAACGGCTCGACGGCAAGGTGCGAGCCGACCTGCTGTACGCACGCGGCCGCGCGCTGCGGAGCCTGGCGCAGGCCGACGACGCGATCGCCGACTGGGAGGAGGCGCTCACGGGCTACGAGGCGCTGGGCGACGCCGCCGGGATGGCCCGCACCGTCTGGGATCTGGGCTGGACCTTCATCTGGCACGACCGCGCCGCGGATGGCCTCGCGGTCGCCGAGCGGACCGAACGGGTCGTACCGGACCAGACGACGGCCGAGCGGTCGCGGACGCTCGCGATCCTCGGCGCGCTCCGCGGCTGGGTCGGCGACTACACGACGTTCGAGCAGCGGATTGGCGAGGCCAGGAGGATTGCGGAGCAGCTCGTCGACAACCACCTGCTGGGACAGGTGCTCGTGCTCGAGACGACCATGTACTGGATGTTCGCCAAGACCGGACAGACGGTGAGGACCGGCAGGGAGGCGGTGAAGGCGCTTCGGGCAACCGACGACGCCTGGGAGCTCCCGCAAGTGCTTGCGGTTCTGAGCCTCGGCCTAGTGTACTCCGGTGCGCCCGAACAGTCCGACCGCACAGCCGGAGAGGCCCAACGGATCGCGGCCCGCGTGGGGCACGACGGCGCGCTGGCCACCGCCACCCTCGCTCGTCTGTCGGCCGGGATCGCCCTGACCGGCGACATGGGCTCCGCGGAGCAGGTGACACCGGACCTCGTCGCGATTTACGAACGATCCGGTCCATGGTCGAGAGCGCCGCTCATATCGCTCTCGATGACCCGGTTCATGAGAGGAGCGTGGGACGAGGCCGGCAGCGCCATTGACCAGGCACTCGCACGGGGGGGGGGACCGAACTGCCTGCAACCATCGTCGAATGGGCCCATGGCTGGCGGTTCCTTGTGCAGGCCTATCGTGGCGACCGGACCGGGCTCGACGAGTGCTCCGAACGATGCCGTACGCTGTTTCGTCCGGGGCGGACGCCGTTCGTCGGCGACGCCTTCCTGGTAATCGCGGCTCCGGAAGCCTTCGCGATGCTCGGCGCGCGTGAAGAGGCGCACCGCCTGTACGAGCCGATCGTCGAGTTCCTCCGGGGCGGCTGCCGTGTCACCGGGTCGCTGGCAGAGACTGCCGCGGGCATCGCGTCGGCTGCTGGCGAGCAGTGGG
>CALBET010001221.1 GCA_937888665.1 uncultured Acidobacteriota bacterium | reverse complement strand
GGTCAACATCACATGGTTAAATACGTCTACTGCATCAGCGAAGTCGATCCCGTGCTTGGCCAAGTTCGAAGCGGACTTGCCCGGGTCGAACCCGAATTGAAGATGCTACATGGAATTGTCGAAAAAGGGATAACAACTATCCCGAAGGACCGCTCGCGGTCCCGATGAGGACGTCAATTCAAGCGATGGCGGGGCCCATAGTCGCTGTACACGGGTCGAGGCTCGCAAGGCCCTGCGCGCCACGAACGCACGTCAACCCCTGGAAAGGCGAACGCCCGGCCCAGCAGTCATCTCGTTCATGGCTGCGCGGCCGGGCGTCTATCAAGGAGGTGTCGCTCGTCGCGACCGCCCTGGTGTTCGGTCCGGCAGGCCCAGCGAGCGCGGCGCCGTGCATGGGCGCGTGGAGCGGCACCGGAACGTTGGCGGCGCCGTTCCTCATCACGAACCGCGCGGACCTTGAGGCGATTGACACCTGTCTCAACAATGGCGATGACACGACGGGTCAGTACTACAAGCAAACGGCGGACATCAGCCTGAGTGCATCCCTTGGGCGCCCATCGGGGGCACCACCGGGTTCGCCGGCACGTACGACGGCGGCTGTTTCAGCATCACGGGCATGACGATCAACCAACCGGCAGACATGAATCTCGGGCTCTTCTCGCAACTGCAGAGGCCCGCAACAATCAAGAACCTGCGCGTCACCGGTGCGAGCTGGCGAGTAGCCCTTGTTGGTACCGGTAGTCCGGGTAGGTGGTACTTCGTTTCTGGGTAGTTGGTACTGGCGGCGGGCAGGTGCCAGCCGCCAGTACCGGGGGTTGTGTCTATTCCCAGTGGTTCTTGTCGGCGCGGGCCTGGTTGTCGCGGAGTTTGCGCATGTCGAGGCTGCCGAGGTTGATGGTGCGGGAATGGTTCGCCAGTCGGTTCACGATCGAATCCGCTGCGACACGATCCGGGAGCGCCTCGACCCAGTAGCTCGGCCCCGATTGGGAAGCGATCAGCGTGGGAAGACGGTGTTCCCGGTTCGCGAGGACCGCGAACAAATCGCTCGCGGCGTCGCTATCGATACCGACGGTGAGGAAGTCGTCGATGATGAGCAGATCCACGTCGGAGAGCTCGTTGAGCAGCTGTTGGTGGGCGATGCCATCGCTGCGGGTGATGACGAGACGCCGGGCGAGATCATCCATCCGCGCATAGGTGACGGTGTGCTCGTTGAGGCAGGCGCTGATACCGATCGCGCAAGCGAGATAGGTTTTCCCACCCCCGGAGGGCGAGATGATCAGCAGGTTCGTTGGATCGGCCCGCCAGTCGTGGGCAGCGTAGCGACGCATGCGAACCCCCGTGATACCGCGGCCGTCGCGGTAGTCGATCTCCGCGACCGACGCGTGCGGGATGGGGAACCTCGCCTGCTGGATCAGTTTCGAGGTCCGGTTGTGGCGCCGCTGCTTAAGGGCATCATCGACCGCGGTCAGGAAGAGCTGTTCCGGGGTGAGGGTGTCGTTCGCTTCGTCCTTGATGAGTTCTTCGAAACTGGTTGCGACGTGGGTGACGCGGAGGGCACGGAACTTGTCGTAGTCGATGCTGGTGAACATCACTTGCCCTCCTCGTCGCGCGCGTAATGGGCAGCGTCGCGCACGTAAACGGCCGGGGCGGTTTCGTGGAAAGTGACGGTGCTGATGCGTTTACGCGTCGAGGCTGCCGGGGTGAGAGGGTGGGGTCGTTTGCTGTCGCTATCGATCGCGGCCATCAAACGTTTGAGTGTTGTATAGGTCGCATAACCACGCTGGTTGATCAGTTCCTGGCACGTAGCCTCCAGGCGCCCGCGGTTTCTCTTCCCGAGCCCGTCGAGGATGTTCTGGCAGTCCAGATACCCCTGGGCTTCGATTTTCTGCCGGTCGAGGATCTGCTCGATCACCGCCACCGTTGCCGGGCCGACGGAGCGGGCCCGGTCCACGAACCACCGCCTCGACCAGAGCCCGTCAACATCCCGATGCTGCTTGGGGACGTGCTCGGGGATGGTGGAGTACTGGCCCTTCCGGCCTCGCTGGCGCGGATGCTCGCAGACGATGTCGGCGCCGTCGAACACCGTCACCCGCAACGCCGTGAGTCGCACCCGCAGCAGCCGGCCGGCAAAGACCGGGGGAACCGAGTAGTGCTGGAAATCACAGCTCAGGTGGTAGTTGCGGCCGACCTTGAGTTCCTTCCACTCGACTTCCTCGAACCGGTCGCGCGGCAACGGAGCAAGAAGAGAAGCTTCTTCGGCCTGGAAAATTTCCCACCTGGTCGTGTCGTCCGCTCGACGAATTTCCTCGTTGATCTCTCGAACCCGCACCGCGATCTCCGAATTCAAATCGGAGAGGTTCGTCCAAATATCTTCGCTCAGATAACCGATCACTCGCTTGTTCACAACGTTCACTGCCGATTCCGCAGCAGCCTTATCTCTTGGCCGGCGTACGCGGGCAGGAACAATCGCGGTCCCGTAGTGGTCGGCCA
>CALBET010001220.1 GCA_937888665.1 uncultured Acidobacteriota bacterium | reverse complement strand
ATAGCCTGTTGAGGGCGACCGCGGGCCGTGGAGGACGTGGCGACGGACGGACGAACGTGCCGCGCGCGGGCTAGGCGGCCGCTTCGAGCGGCAGCGCCTTGTTGGCGATCTGACTGGCGGTGGGCACCTGGAGATCCTTGGCCAGCCCGAGCCACGCCAGGAACCTTATTTGGAGCCAACTCACATCCAGTTCCCGCGGCACCAGGCCATGCTTGGCCGATCTCGGATAGGCGTGATGGTTATTGTGCCACCCCTCGCCGAACGTGAGGAGTGCGACCCACCAGTTGTTCCTCGAATCGTCGGTGGTCTGGAACCGACGCTTCCCCCAGAGGTGGGTCGCCGAGTTCACCAGCCAGGTGCAGTGCAACCCCACCGTCACGCGAAGGAAGATGCCCCAGAGCGCCCACGGCCACCCGCCAATCGCCAGTAACACCAGCCCCAGCACCACGAGCGGCACCCAGTGCCAGCTATTCAGAACGCGGTAGAAGCGATCCTTCATCAGGTCTGGTGCATATTTGCCCATGACCTCGGTATTCGAGTGCATCTCCTCACCGAAGATGGTCCACAGTATGTGCGACCACCACTTGCCGTCGTTCGGCGTGTGCGGGTCACCCGGCTTGTCCGAGCGCTGGTGATGAATCCGGTGGGTCGCGGCCCAGAAGATGGGGCCGCCTTGGAGGGTCATCGAGCCGCACACCGCGAACAGATAATCGATCGCCTTGGGCACGGTGTAGGAGCGGTGCGTGTGGAGCCGGTGATAGCCCATCCCGATGCCCCAGCTGATACACACCCAGTGCAGCACCAGGGCCAGCACCACGACCTGCCAGGTGGTGTAGAACAAGGCGACCACCGTGAGGATATGAAAGATGGTGAACGCCGTGGTCGTGACCCAACTGATCTTGCTCCGATCGTTGAAGTCGAGTTCAGTCGTTTCCACGGCAACTCCTTCGCGACACGCGCCAACGGCACCACGCCCCGGCGCTCTGGTGCCCAGACTATCAGGCAATCCCGCGTCCCCATGTAATTGTTGTGTAATTCAGCCCGCCACGGGCCTACACAGGCCCTACAGGGCTGGATGCTGTCGATGGTGGGTCGTGGCGGCCTGATAGGCGTGGGCGAGTCGGAGCAGCCCCGCCTCGCCAAACAGCTTCCCAGTCAGCCGCAAACTGGTGGGCGACCCACGGTGAAATCCGTTGGGCAGACTGAGCTCTGGATGCCCGGTCAGATTGGTCAGGGCGACGTCGCTCCCGATGAACAGGTCGAGGTCGCCCAGCGCCTCGTGCACCGCATGGATGAACTGCATCCGCAGGCGATTGGCCTGCAGATACTCGATCGCGGGCACAAACCGGGAGGCGCGGAAACTGTCCGGCCATCGGCTCTGCTCGGGAAGCGACAGCATGCCATCCAGTTCCGCGTTTCGGGTGGGCGAGTCGAACGCCGCGGCCGCCTCGGTGTCCAGAATGAACCCGATGGCCGAGGTGGGGAGATCAGGCAGGTCGAATGGCTCGACCCGCACGCCCAGCCCTCGGAGCACATCGAGTGCGGCCCGGTTGTTCGACTGAATCCGCCGCAACCCGGCCACACGGTCCGGTGTCCGTGCGTCATCTTCGATGTCCTCCTCGAAGGCAGACCGCGGATATCCGACCTTCAGCCGCGTCAGGTCGGAGGTGGCGTCCCAGTTGAAAGGGACATCGAGCACCGTATTGTCTCGGCCATCCGGGCCCTGAACAGCATCGAACACGAGCGCGCAATCCTCGGCGGCACGACACATCGGCCCGATCTTGTCCATGCTCCAGGCCAGCGTCATAGCCCCGTACCGACTCACACGTCCGAACGTGGGACGCAGCCCGGTGACGCCGTTCCGGGAGGCAGGCGAGACGATGGACCCGCGTGTCTCCGTGCCGATGGCGAAACCCACGAGTCCGGCCGCCGTCGCCGCCCCCGGCCCAGCCGACGACCCGCTCGACCCTTGCGTCGGATTCCAGGGGTTGCGGGTGCGCCCGCCGAACCATCGGTCGCCGGACGCCAGAGCCCCCATCGACAACTTGGCCACCAGCACCGCGCCGGCGGCAGTCAGCCGGCTGTACACGGTGGCGTCGACGTCGATCGTCTGGTTCTGGTACGGCGACGCCCCCCACGTGGTCCGGGTCCCGCGCACGGAGAACAGATCCTTCGCCCCCCACGGAATACCGTGAAGGGGACCGCGATACTGGCCGGCGGCAACCTCTTCGTCGGCGCGCTTCGCCTGCGCTCGAGCCAACTCTTCGGTATAGCTCACCACGCAATGGAGAGTCGCGTCGTAGCGTTTCAGCCGGCCCAGATAGAGCTCGGTCAGTTCCGACGGCGTGACCTGTCTGGTTTCGACCAGCTTCGCGAGATGAGTGACCGGCAGAAACGCCAGCGCCTCGTCAGTGGTGGGCCGCGAGACCGTGACCGACTCACGCCGCATCGGGTACCGTTCGGTCGGCAGTGTCATGCCCGGCGGCACCGG
>CALBET010001219.1 GCA_937888665.1 uncultured Acidobacteriota bacterium | reverse complement strand
CCGTTCGTGTACCGGTCGCCCATATCGAGTCCAGTCAGTGCGTCGCGGACGGCGCCAGCTTTCTAGCGCACCGAGCCATCTTCTCCAGAGTCCTCCCTGCTTCACTCTGTTCGGATCTTCAGGGTGCGCTTGGCAACGGAGTCATCGGCGCGGACGGCCTAGCAGCCCGTGGCGAAAATCGTTTGTTCTAGGGATCGACAGGATCGATCCTGCGTACCGCACTCTCGTGCATGGCGATGGGAACGAAGCGGACACGGGACCGACAGGCGAGCCTGCGGGTCGCGAACGGGGATCTGCCGAAGAGTGCCGAGCACCCGTTCTACGAGCGACTGAACTGGGTGCTTGACGACGCGGGCTTTGAGGTCTTCGTCGAGGGGCAGTGCGCGCAGTTCTGCGCCGGCACGCGGGGCCGGCCGAGTCTGGCGCCGGGGCGGTATTTCCGGCTGCTTCCGCTGGGGTACTTCGAAGGCTTGGACTCGGAACGCGCGATCGCGTGGCGGGCGGCCGATTCGCTGAGTATCCGTACCTTTCTGAATGTCGCGGTGTACGACGCGCCGCCGGATCACTCCACGGTGTCGCGTACCCGCCGCCTGATTGACCTGGACACATCAGGCGGTGTTCACGCGGTTGGCGGACGCCGACCTCGTCCAGGGCTACACGATCGGGATTGATGCCACAACGCTGCAAGCCAACGCGGCGATGCGGAGCCTCGTTCGGCGGGAGACCGGCGAAGGGTACGACGCGTGGTTGACCCGCCTGCCCGAGGCCTCCGGGATCACGACGCCGACCCGCGCCGAGCTGGCTCGGTTCGATCGGACGCGGAAGAAGAAGGGGTCTAACGGATGGTCTAACGGCGACTTAACGGCGACTGGACCCATCCGCACGACCCCGACGCCAAGATCGCGAAGATGACGGACGGCCGCACGCATCTGGCTCACAAAGCCGAGCACGCGGCGGACTTGGAGACCGGGGCCATCGTGAGCGTGACGGTGCAGGATGCCGGCGCGGGCGACACCACCTCGCTGGTCGAGACCCTCACGACGGCCGCCGACCACCTGGCGGTGGTGGCGCCCACCGGGCTCGCCGAGGTCGTCGCGGACAAGGGGTACCACAGTGATCAAGCCCTGGTGGAGTTCGCCGACATGGGGGTGCGAAGTTACGTGTCGGAGCCGGATGGCGGCCGGCGCAAGTGGCAGGGCAACGCGGAGGCCCGCGACGCGGTCTATCCCAGTCGCCGGCGGATTCGCAGCGCACGCGGGAAGCTGTTGCGCCAGCGCGGCGAGCGGCTGGAACGCCCCAGCGCGCATCTCTACGAGACGGGCGGGATGCGTCGCGTGCATCTGCGTGGGCACCCCAACGTCCTCAAACGTCCGCTCATCCACGTCTGCGGGTTCAACCTCGGGCTGCTCCTGCGACAGCTGTCGGGGGTGGGCTCGCCGTGGACTCTCCGGGGTCGCGCGGTGCTGGCGTGCGACGCCCTGGTTGTCGCGCTCAGCCGCGCCTGGACCCTCGTCTAGCCCTCTTGCCCGCTTGAGGTGCCAGGTCCGCGGGATTCGTTAACGACGACCCCATAACACAGTGTCACGAACACCTATCCATCGACTTCCGAATCAGTGCTTCTAGCACGGGCTGCAGGCCACTGAGCTTTCGAGTCCCCTGGCGACGCCAGCGTCTCCACACACCGCCGGCGCCGGCGGCGGCTTCGTCCCCGCTCGTCCCCCGTCGCTCCGCGCGCCCACTCTTTCGGGCTTCGTCCGCTTCTATCGCAGTCATCCGCACAGGTCGTTCCTTGCTACCACAGACCCGGCACCCAGACAGGCCCCGCGGCTCCTTCCGGACATATAGGACGTGAAGACCACGCCCTAACAGCCCCGTTGACCCCAGGCTGGCACGGGCTAATCATCCCAATACACGTTGTTGGTATTCGCAGCTATTTGTTGTAGTCGGCGTTAGGCCTGAGACCGGGAAGTAGATCCAAGGTCGCGGCGCGACGGTCGCTAGCCAACGCCAGTGGATATTGCGTGAAAGGAGATTGTCATGAAACGAATTATCTGGGGCGACTAGTCGGCCGATAGAGCGGGCAGCAACTTCAACTTGAATTGATACACGCCGGAGAATACATAATGAAACGCATCATCTGGGGAGACTGAGCCCCGCCGGAGCCGCTAGGCCGTCAGACAGCGACCGCTCTATCGACGGTCACGTAGTTTCCGCAACTCCCTGCGGAAACGTGCGATTGGAACAGCCGGCAAGCCCACTCGGCCGAGGCCAGCATGTGGGGCGCGATGCACGCGCTCGCAATCGTTGCGCTGCTACCGAGTGCTGTCAGACGGAATAGGCGCGGTTCTGACCACGCCACCTGAGTAGCGTGGCGGATGCTCGCGGCACCGTCGACCGATCATGGCGCCGCGCTTCCAGGCCACGTCTGGCGTGGTCGCGCGGGTCGGCTGTGTTACTGCGGATGGCCGACCGGCGTCGGGCCCCATGTCGGCCACCGGAGCCACTGGCCCGCTATCTTCTCGGTCTCCAAACGCGCACCCAACCGGCGCACCAGCGCAGCCTTCCACCTGACATCGTCGTCTCAGATCCAGGGCGCCGTTATGCGAAGTCCTCCTCGTCTTTTGGGTCGGTGCCACTTACAATGACTGCCCGGCGGACCGTCCAAGAGCGGGCGACTGAGGCGCTTCAACGGGGCCACGCGGGGCCACGCATTGTTACCTCCACCACCAGACCCAAAGGTGGGGTCAGCGCCAGCCCTTGGACCACGGGCGTCCGCGCACGCTCGGTTGTGTGGATTGCGGCGAGGGGTGGGGAAGCGGGCCTTTAGACGTGACACGGGCGTGAGTCTGCCGAATCCGCAGTTGTTACATGTCTAGGTACTTTACCGACGCGTGGCGAAGGGCTCTCGCCGCGCTGAGCTGCGACCTCCCATTGATCATGAGCCTCGCTCCCGGAATCTTCGGCAGCGTCGTCGTTTTCGCCCTCGTGAACATCGTCTCCTTTCAAGAACTACCGTACGTGAGCCCCGAGCGACTTGTCACCGTCTGGGAAGACAACTCCGCGAGGGGCATCGGTCTCACACCAACGTCGCTTCCTAATTACCTCGATCTAAAGGAGGGCATGACCTCGCTCGACGAGGTCGCGGCCTATACT
>CALBET010001218.1 GCA_937888665.1 uncultured Acidobacteriota bacterium | reverse complement strand
GCGGCGAGCGCGGCGTCCGGTCAGAGGCGGGACAGCTCACCTCTCGAGTTCAGGGCGCCGTTGCGATACGCCTCGGCCAACCAGGCGGCGACGTCCTCGTCCAGATCAGACACACGCGCCGCACGGAAATAGTGCACCTGATGGCTGGGTGAACTCACGTCAACCCGCGAGACGCGAGGATGCTCGAGCCTCCGTTGCAGGACGACGTGGGCGTGGAGTCCCCTGGCTGTCAGTCGATCGATCACGGCGAACGTGCCACCCACCTGGAAGGCGATCCCATCCGGCCCCGGCACGATCGCCACTGGCCCACACCGTCGCACGAGCTCGGCAAACCGCCGATAGAGCGCAATCGCACCGGGAGACTTCCCCTCCAGGTAATGTCTCACGGACTCACGCCCGCATGAATGCGACTGATTGAGCTGCGCGAATGGTCGACCGCAGTTCGGACAGATCCACACGGGCGTCCATAAATCGGACGCCAGCTCTTCCGCCCGTTCCAGACGCTTTGATGTGATCGATTTCCGAGCCATGGCGATGCCGCGGCGATTCTACCAGCCGCGACCGCACGCAGCAGCCTCGCAGTCGCTCAGGCCCTGCGCCGAACAACGCAGCCGGGCGAAGCGCATCGGCGGTCAGAATGGTCAAGTATTCCTGATCGGGTCCTACGCCTGGTCGTCTGACCCAGGCAACGGAGGCGAGGCCGGTGAGGGGGCTGACGGCGGAGGATCCGCCGACCCTAGCGCCGGCATGCGTGGCGCCGGCTCTGACGCCGCGGGCGACGGGAGCGGCGGCGGGCCGACGAGGGGCCCAGCCGTGCCGCCGAACCGATTCAAGATCACGGCACCGACTCCGGTTGTCCACGCGGCGTACTCCACCACGAATCCGACGAGACCAAGCGTCACCGCGAACAGGTGCAACGGCCCGCCGGCCAGGCCGAGGGCCTCCCCGGAGAGGGTTGGGATCATCACGATCGCCAGCCCTAGCCAGAACAGCGCGACCGCGGTCCAGCCACTGCCGCCACCGCCCCGGGTCACCAGCTGCCCCAGGCCTTGCGCGACACCGGTAAATCCGAGCACCATCACCGCGAGCGCACCGACGACGACGACCGGCACCAGCACCAGCAGTGGAATCCCGATGATCGAGACCGCCAGCAGGAGGCTCCCCACGACGAGCAACGGCACGAACAACAACTGCGCCAGGAACCCAACGACGCCCGCCTTGACCGGCTCACGCATGACGCGGCTCGCCACGCGTTGCGCACTGCCGGCGCCGATCAGGAGCACCAGGGAACCGAGCAACCCGAAAAACGCGAAACGGATGAGCGTGCCCACGAGATCCAGCGACCGAAGCAGCGGCCGTGGCGCACGCGGCATGCGAAAACTCGGGAGTCCGCTGAAGTCCAGGAAATCGAAGTCGATCGTGTCGAAGCTCACCTCGTTGACCCCGCGCAAAAATTGCGCGCCGGGAGCCCGAGTCAACCGGCCGCCAACGACGGTCACCTCCCGGTGAGCGATCGACTCGGGTCCGAACCGAGCCGAGCCACCGACCACCGTGACGTCACCATCCACTTCTCCCTCCACGTCGAGGCTGCCCCCGACGACCACGACATCGCCGCGGACCCGCTCATCAACATCCACCTTGACGGAGCCGCCGAACCGGACAATGTCTCGTCGGACGACTCGACGCCGGGGTCCGGACGGTGGAACCGGGTCGTCCTCCGTCTCCGCGACGGCCTCGGCGGTCGGCTCGGACAGTCCGAGACCGGCAGATTCCGCGTCAGTCAACACCGGGAGTGCAAGCACCGCGCGCTGCGCGGCCGCGTCGAGATACGACAGCCGAAGAAGGAGCGCTGCATCAGGGCCCAGGATCGCCGCCAGTTCCTGCGTGGATCGTGGCTCGGCCTCACCGTCCAAGTAGACCGCGTCACCGCGAATCTCAATCAGCGTGACCCCGCCAGGCTCGCGCGGCAGCAGGCCGATACCACCACGAATCGGCGTCACCTCGTACCGGGCTTCGACGTCGCGACGCAATCCGGGCTCATCCGGCTGACCATGCAGCGGTGCACGGCCGGATGCCGCCACCAGCGTGAGCGTGACGAGCACGACCGCGACGGAATCACGCCACCCCGTGTGCCTGGTGGTGGTCGTTGTCATCGGCATCGGGGTCACCACGTCGTCACCATCCTCATCATCGCGGCCATGGCGGCCATGGCGGCCATGGCCGCCATCACGTCGACTCCCGATCGAGCGACAGGACCCGGACCAGCGCGTACAACGCCGCGACGCCCACAAGCTCGATCACCACGACGCTCGCGCTGACCTGCGGGGTCGCCAATGTTGCGCCCAGCGCCCGCCCAACCTCGACCAGCAAGCTCCATGTATCGAGGCCTCCCTCAACCCCACCAATGATCCAGACGAACCCCTGCACGGAGAAGTTCAACAGCCGCACCAGCTGACGCACCACCCACGGTCCCAACACGACCAGCAAACCGAACGTGACCGCGAGGCCCCCCGAAGACCACGCGAGCACGCGAACCGGTCGGCGAAGCCAGCTGGGCGAGGTGGCCGCCGGCACGATGCTGTCACGCACCGACGCGGTCATCACCCTCGCGGGAAAGTCCGAGGGCGGGACCGGCACCTGCAGCAACCCCAGCAGGTCACGGAGCGCCCCCTCGGAGCGGGCGTCGTCTGCCCCCTGCTCGGAGGTGAGCCAGGCGAGGACCGCGTGAGTGGCGCGTTGGTCAGTGGGCATCGGTCGCTCGCGAGCAGTTCCCCGGGTAACGCAGCACTACGTAATACGTGATCCAGCGGCATCGGTTGCACCGCCCCAACCGGCCCGACGCAGATCGTCGGCCAGCTGGCGGCGGGCGCGGTGCACGTAGCTCTTCGCCGTCCCCTCGGCCACCCCCATGACGTAGGCGATCTCGGCATACGACCGGTCGTCCTGAACGCGCAGGTGGAGCGCCGTGCGGTGCTCAGGGCGAAGACGGCCCAACCCCGCTTCGAGGTCCCGCAGCATCAGCCGGTGCTCCGCTTGCCGGTCAGGCCCGGGCGCACTCGAGGCGATGCCCATCCTGTCTCGCGCCGATTCCTCCGACACCGCCACCGTGTCCAGCCGGCCCCGACGTCGTGCGTCTACGGCGGTGTTGTGGGCAATACGCAAGAGCCACGGCGAGAAGCCCCGACGTCGGTCGAACGACGCCAGCCGTCGAAACGCTTTGAGAAACGTGTCCTGGGCGAGTTCCGCGGCCACCCCGGAGTCGCCAATCAGACGGACGATCAGTCTGAACACCTGTCGCTGGTATCTCTCCACGAGCGCGGCGTAGCCGCGCTGTCTGCCCGCCAACGCCTCGCCGATCACTTCGTCGTCAGTCACAGTCAGGAGTTCTTGCGTCGACCCCACCCCTCTTCGTGCGCGGTCCGCTGACCGATACGTAGGCGGACCAGGTGATATTCGCTCGACGCCTCGAATCTCGCTTCGGCCTTTGATGTATTGTCGCCTCGACCTCGCCGTGCTGAGCCCCACGAGACAAGACCCGCACTTCCCGTTCGAGAACACCTATGCGCGGCTACCCGATCGCTTCTTCGCGCGGGTGTCGCCGACGCCAGTCACCAACCCGCAGCTCGTTCGCCTCAACGAGCCGTTGGCGCAGGAACTGCGGCTCGATCCCCCGACCCTCCGCACACAGGAGGGCGTCGCCGTCCTCGGCGGTAACCGAGTGCCCGAGGGCGCCGAGCCTCTCGCCATGGCCTATGCCGGCTTTCAATTCGGCAACTGGGTGCCGCAACTTGGCGATGGCCGGGCGATCTTGCTGGGCGAGATCGTCGGGCGCGACGGGGTGCGTCGCGACGTACAACTGAAAGGGGCAGGACCCACTCGTTTCTCGCGCGGTGGCGACGGACGGGCCGGCCTCGGGCCCGTACTGCGCGAGTATGTCGTCAGTGAGGCGATGGCTCGGCTCGGGGTGCCGACAACGCGCGCGCTCGCGGTGGTCACGACGGGTGAGCAGATCGTGCGCGAGACGCTGCTCCCCGGCGCGGTGCTTGCGCGGGTCGCGCGTAGCCACATCCGAGTGGGTACGTTCCAGTTCTTCGCTGGCCGTGGCGACACCGATGCGCTTCGGGCGCTCGCCGACTACACCATCGCCAGGCACGACCCGGCGGCGGCCGACGCGGAGCAGCCCTACCTGACGTTCTTCCGGGGCATCGTCGAACGCCAAGCGACGCTGGTGGCGCAGTGGCAGCTCGTGGGCTTCATCCACGGCGTCATGAACACGGACAACACCTCGGTCGCCGGCGAGACGATCGACTATGGGCCCTGCGCCTTCATGGACGCCTATCACCCACAGACGGTGTACAGCTCGATCGATCGCGCGGGCCGTTACGCCTATGGCCAACAACCGAGCGTCGCGCGCTGGAACCTCGCGAGCCTCGCCCAGGCCCTGCTGCCGCTCTTCGGCGACGACGAAGAGGCCGCCGTCGCGCGCGCAACGGAAGTGCTCGAGAGCTTCCAGGCTCGCTTCGAGGACGCCTACCGCGACGGCCTACGCCGCAAGCTCGGGGTGACCGAGCCGCGGGACGACGACTCGGCGCTCGCCGATGATCTCCTCACGTGCATGGCCGAAAGCGGCGCGGATTTCACACTGACCTTCAGGGGACTGTGCGACGCCCTGGGCGACACCCCTTCGGCGAGCGCCGCGGTGAGGCGCCTCTTTCCAGAGCCCTCGGCCTTCGACGCATGGGCAGCCCGGTGGCGCCAACGTCTCGCCACCGAGCAGTGCTCCAACGCGGAACGCCGCGACGTCATGCGGGCCGCGAACCCTCGGTTCATCCCGCGTAACCATCTCGTGGAAGAGGCCATTGTCGCGGCGACGACCCGTGGCGAGTTCGGGCCTTTCGAAACGCTCGTCGAGGTGCTCACCCACCCGTACGACGACCAGCCAGCCAACGAGCGCTGCACGCGCCCCCCGCGCCCGGATCAAGTGGTCCGCCAGACCTTCTGCGGCACCTGACGGGCGACGGCACCGGACGGGCGCGCCGACCGCGA
>CALBET010001217.1 GCA_937888665.1 uncultured Acidobacteriota bacterium | reverse complement strand
GAACCCGTCTTTCGATCGGCCGTGATCCACGTGTTGAAACACGTTTCGAACCAGTCAGCACGACGTTCGCCCCAGGCTTTAGCCAGGAGGTAGCTCCTCATGAATCGGCCCCCAACTGCCCTCGCTGTCACCGGCGCCGCGGCTCTTCTTCTGCTCGCCCCGGCTCTCGCCCGTGCCGCCGACTTTCACCATGTTCACGTGACCGGCTCCGCGCCGTCGGAAGCGGTCGGCTGGTATGAAGAGCATCTCGACTGTCAGCCGGTGGCGGATCGTCCCGACGCGGCTGATTGCGATGGCGTCGAGCTTATTTTCGTGGTGCAACCGACCATGGGGAGCACGCAGGGCACCGGTGTGAATCACATCGGGTTCTCGTATGCCGATCTCACGGCCAAGATGGCCTCGCTTGAAGCGGTCGGCGTGCGCGGTTCCGGCGTCAGAATGCAGCGTTTTCCAGACGGGGCGACGCTGCACGACGTTCCCGGCCTCTTCAAGATGGGGTTCATCTTCGACCCATGGGGCACCCGCATCGAACTGGTGGAAGACCAGGACACGCTGGGCTTCCACCACGTGCATTTGAGTGCCACTAACCCGGCCGAGACCTTGGCGTTCTATCGCGATCACTTTGGTGGTACTCCGGCCAGCCTGAAGGGGCAGATCGACGGGTTGCGGTTTGGTGACGTCTGGCTGCTCGTGGCCGAGCATGGCGAAGGAATCCCCGCGACCACGGATGGGCGCGCCATCGACCACATCGCGTTCGTGGTGTCCGACCTCGACGCCGAGGCGGCCACGCTGGTGCGCGGCGGGGTGACGTTTACCGAGGGGCCGGGCGTGCCGGCCAACGCGCGCACGTCGGCCAAGCGCGCGTTTTTGACCGCTCCTGACAACGTCAAGCTCGAGCTGGTGGAGTCCGGTTGGGCGGGCGTGGCCGTGGACCGCGTCGAAGAAGTGGCGGCTGACGCCGCGCCCTACACGGTGCCCAGAACCCCCTGGGGTGAGCCCGATCTGCAAGCCGTCTGGACCGGCAACTCCGCGCATGGCATTCCGCTTGAGCGGCCGTCGGACGCGAACGATATCGGTGCGCTGACGGCGGAAGAAGCGGAGGCGCGGCGCGAACGCGGCACGCTCGGCAGCATCTGGGGTTACGAACGCGAATGGCGCGATACCACGCTGGGGTACGTCAAGACCGCGCCGTCCACGCAGGTGGCGATGGTGATTGACCCTCCAGACGGCCGTATTCCGCCGATGACCGACGAAGCGATGGCCGCGGCCGAGGCCCGCGGGCGCGTGAACACGTCCGGTGTCGGCATGCTGGCGGCGGGTCCCGAAGAGCTCAGTCTGTTCGTCCGGTGTATCACCCGGGGCGTGCCGGGCATATATATGCCCGGCATTTATAACAACGGTCTCCAGATCGTGCAGGGGCCTGGGCACGTCGCGATTCAGAATGAAATGATCCACGAGACCCGGGTCATCGCGACCCAGCCTCGTCCGGCGCTCGGGTCCAACGTGACCAGCTGGCTCGGAGACCCGCAGGGCCACTGGGAGGGCGACACGCTGGTCGTCGAGACCACGCACTTCAACGGTCGCGTGCCGTTTCGTGGATCAAGTGAGAACCTGACGATGACCGAACGGTTCACCCGAGTCGGCGAGACGGTGCTCGAGTATCAGTTCACCGTGAACGACCCGACGATCTGGACGCGTCCCTGGACCGGCATGTTCCGGTTTGACAAGGACGACGAGCAGTATGAGCTTGTCGAATACGCCTGCCACGAGGGGAACTACGGGATGACCAACATTCTGAGTGGTGCGCGCGCCAACGAGCGGGCGGCGGAATCTTCGCGGTAGAGTCCAGCGTCCCAAGAGAACCGAGCATTACCGGAGAGGCCGTGCCGCCCGAGACTTGGCGGCTCGGCCTCATCCGTGTACGCCTTCGAGGATCCCTGCGCGTGCGGCAATCTCTGCTCTCTCGGATCGGGATCGCGCTGGCGGTCGTCGCGCTGGCGTTCGGCGGTGTCGCCGGGGCGCAACCGGCGGTCGCCCCAGTCGCGGCTAGTGTCCCATCGGCGTCCATCGCCGTCCGGCCATTCATCAACGTCAGCGGTCACCCTGATGACGCGTGGATCGGCGGCGGCATTGCCGAGAGCGTGTCGGTCGACCTTCGCGGTCGGGGGCTCACCGTGCTCGGGTCGATGGCGCTCGGGCGTGCGGCGAGCGCCCGCGCGGTTCCGCTCGCCGAAGGGGCGACCGACTCGGCCGCGTTCGAGACGTATCGCCGGCTTGGCGCGCGCCTGCTCATTGACGGCACCTATCAGCGCCTCGGCGACCAGCTTCGTATCACGACCCGCATTGTCGACCTCCGGTCGGGAACGGTGCTCGAGCGCGCGAAGGTGGACGGCACGTTGGCTGATCTGTTTGGAGTCCAGGATCGTCTCGCCGACACGCTCGCCGCGCTCCTCGCCGACACGGCCGGTCTCGCCCCGTCCCGAGCAGGAGCTGAGACGCTCGAGTCGCCCCCCGGAGACCTACGCTCGCTCGACCCCGACGTGCCAGCCCGGGCGACGGACACCACCGGTGCGATCACGCTGCCGGCGCTATCCGACCGCACCGCTTCTGGAGGAGCGCCCGTGCGCCGCCCCGGCGGCGGCTTCGCCATCGCCGGTCGTCCCACGACGACTGTGACCCGGACTGCGCAGCCCCCCTCCATAGATGGCCGACTGGACGACGCCGTGTGGCGCCTCGTCGTGCCGATCACGCAGTTCGTGCAGACCAGCCCGGCCGAGGGCGCGCCGGCCACCGAGGACACCGAAGTCTGGATCGCCTACGACAGCGAGAACATCTATGTCGCCGCCTACGCGCACTACAAGGACACGAACACGATCCGCGCGAACCGGGCCGAGCGGGACGAGACACGTGGTGACGATCAGATTCAGGTCATGTTCGACCCGTTCCTCGACCAACAGCGCGCCTATCTGTTCTCCGTCAATGGCTACGGCGTGGCCGGCGACGCGATCGTCAACGCCAGCGGCGGTGGGGGCGGAGGGGGCGGGGGTAATGGCGGCGGTGGCGGCGGGGGCGCCGCCCAAAGCGGGTTCGGCATTCGGGGAGACAGCTCCTGGGATGCCCTGTTCGAGACGCGCGGCGGGCTCGTCGCCGATGGCTGGACGGCCGAGATGGTCATTCCGTTCAAGAGTTTGCGCTATCCGGCCCGCTCGGGTGGCGACGCGCACACCTGGGGCTTTCAAATCAGCCGGAACATCCGTGACAAATCGGAATCGCTGGTCTGGTCCCCGGTCTCCCGCAACATCGCCGGCCAGTTGACACAGATGGGCGTGATGGACGGGATGACGAACCTGTCGACCAGCCGGAACCTCGAGATACTACCCACCTTCACCGGCGTCCAGGTCGGGTCGCTGAACACGGCCACCGGGGCGTTCGGCGAGGGTGACCCGCTGGGGCAGATGGGGCTGGGCGTGAAGTACGGCGTGACGTCGAATCTCACGTTGGACTTCACCTACAATCCAGACTTTTCGCAGATCGAATCCGACCGGCCCCAAGTTGAGGTCAATCAGCGGTTCGCGCTCTTCTTCGCTGAGCAGCGGCCTTTCTTCCTGGAGGGCCAGGAGATTTTTGCCGCCGCCACCCCGGCGAACCTGGTGCACACCCGCACCATTGTCGACCCGCGTTTTGGCGCCAAGCTCACCGGGAAGATCGGTCGGTCGACCCTGGGCGTGTTCATGGCCGATGACGAGGCGCCGGGCCGGCTCGACGACCGGTCGGACCCCGCCTTCGGCACGACCGCCCAGTCCTTCATCGGTCGGTGGCGCTACGACCTCTACGGCGATTCCTACCTCGGCACCATCGCCAGCGCACGGGAGTTCGGGTCCGAGCACGACCGTGTGGGTGGGGTCGACGGCCGGCTCCGTCTGGGCCGTACGCACGCCTTCAGTTTCACGGCGGTCCAGTCCGCTCACCGTGACGACAGCGACGGCGATTTGAGCGGTCCGCTGATCGAGGCGAATCTGTCGCGGCAGGCTCGCAATCTCAGCTACGCCGTGTCGCACAGTCGTATCGACCCCGATTTTCGAACCGGGACCGGCTTTGTCCCCCGGGTCGACATCCAACGTACCGATGCCAACGTGCGGTATCTCTGGTGGCCCGAAGGGGCCATCATCAACTGGGGCCCCAGGTTTACGTATCTCCGCAATCACAATCACGCCGGAGAGCTCGAGGACGAGCAATTCCGGGGCGAGATCGACATGGAGCTGATCCGGAACATCCGTGTCGGCGGCGGGGTGAGCCGCGACCTCGAGCGGTTCAACGGTATCGACTTCCGCAAGACCGGAGCGTCGTTCTCTGGTCGCATCAGCGGTCGCATCGTGTCGGTCAACGTCAACGCGAATCGCGGCGAGAGCATCTTCTTCGGTGACGACCCGTTTCTGGGCCGGTCGACCGACGGAACGATCAGCCTGTTCGTTCGGCCCACGTCGAGGCTGCGTACCGAGCTCCGCACCGTGTTCACCCGGTTCGTCAACCCGGCCGCGGACAACGCCGAGATCTTCGACGTGAAGATCTACCGGTGGCGCGCCACCTACCAGTTCACCGACCGTCTCCTGCTCCGCCACATCCTGGAGCACAACACGCTCAGCGGCAAGCTCGGGAACAACGTCTTGGCCACGTACCGGGTCAACTCTGGGACCGTGTTCTTCATTGGCTACGACGACCGCTATCAACAGGGCAACCTGATCGACGACATGGACGAAGGCTTCTTCCCCACCACCCGGTTCGAACGCACCAACCGCGCGTTCTTCACCAAAGTTTCCTACCTGTTTCGATATTAGTACTTAGACGGGGCTGCGCCCCGAACCCCACGCGGTCGCTCCGTGGGGACCCCGAATGCCCCCCTCCGCGGCCGCGGCGAGCTACGTGCGGCGTTCCTGCTTTCGCCTCGACCGTCCGGGCATCGCCTCCATCAAGGCCGCCAATATAGGATTGTCCTCAGACCTCGTGCGCCACGCTGCGTGGATCCGAAACGATTCGTCGACGGCCGTGATCCGTCTGCTGACCAACCCCGTTAGCCTCGGACCAGATCTTCCGAGCCACGGCACGAACGAGAACCCCAGGCCCGCCTGAACCAGGCTCAAGATCGAGTCCACGTTGCCCGCCGAGAGAAACCGATCAGGTGCGACCTTGATCAGCTCCAATGCCCTCAACTGGTACCCGTAGTGGGGCAGGTGCGGCGAATAGGACACAAACGGCAGAGTCCGCAACCGCGCGACGCCGAGGCTTCCGGACGGGGCCACGAGGAACGGATAGGCGGTCGCAGCCACGCGGGCGGAGACGTTGTTCGGGACACTCGGGAGAAAATCGATGATGACGTCGGTTTCGCCAGTGTGGAGCCGCGCGGTATTCGCGATGCGGTGTTCGGTGAGAGACACCTCGATGTCTGGGCGTTTCCTGAGAAGGCGACGGATCCAACCTGGCAGGAGGTACCGCAGAACCAGCCCCGAGGTCTCGACACGAAGCTTGCCGCCGTACGTCGCCGTGCCAATCTCCTGGACCACCTCCGGGAGCCCGGCAAAGAAGGGCGCGGCAAACGCGTAGAGACGTTCTCCCGCCGGGGTCAGCACCACGCGGTCGCGGGCCACCCGTTCGAAGAGCCGGGCACCCAGCTCCAGCTCCAGCTTCCGCACTTGTTTGTGTACCGCGGGCTGGGTGATGGGGTACGGGAAAGCACTGGCCGCCCGCGTGTAGCCCTGGCAGCGAGCGACCCAGTAGAAGCCCTCCAGTTGAGCCAGAGCAATCATGACTAGAGGTTATAGACTGTATGTAAATAATTATCTATGGATATTAAGCACGGGACCCCACACTGAGCGAAAGCCAAGGAGGTCCAGCATGTCCAACCCGGCAACCGACCGCACGAGTCATGGTCGAACAAGAACCGGTCCACTTCTGGTGCTCGCAGTGTGCCTGTCGTCGGTCGTCCCGGGATCTACCGTGCAGCAAGAGGAATGGACCTTCGAGCGGCACCAGGTCGTGATGGACACCGTGCCAGGTCAGACCGTGCTGACGGGATTTCTCCTCGGTGGCGCGGTCGCGGACCTTGCCGTGCTCGACGTTGCGGAGAGCGGTGACCGTCGTCTGCGCATCTACGCCGCCAGGGGCGGCACCTGGGCGCTGGTGCTCGACGCGACGCTGGGTCCCGACGTGTCGTTCGTCGACGTGGCCTCGATCGGCGGACGCGATCGGTTGCTCACGTACGAATCCGGCCGCCTGAACTGGTTCGATCCCGAATCGGCGACGGCCTACACGCTCGTACCGGTGACCTCCAACTTCAACCCGCCGCGCAGAGGCGAGGTGCCCCATGTCGACGTCACCCGGGACGTGAACGGCGACGACCGCGACGACCTGGTCCTCCCGGATGTCGACGGCTTCTGGGTCTTTATCCAGAGGAACGACGGCACGTTCGCCGATGCGGTCAAGATCGGCCCCCCTGCCGAGATGGGGCGGATCTTGGGAGCCGACGGATATCGATATGCCCCCTGGTCTCAGAGCCGCGTCCACGAGATGGATTACAACCAGGATGGTCGCCGCGATCTGGTGTTCTGGAACGAGGACCACTTCGAGGTGCATCAGCAGGACGAGCGTGGGTTGTTGGCTCCGGTGGCCGAGACCTTCACGACCGAGGTGGTCTTCGACTCGGACGATCTCTCCTCGCTCGCCACCGGTGACATGACAGGGAGGGTGCTGCACTCGCTGACCGACCTGAACGGCGATGGCGTCGGCGACCTCGTGGTTCACTCGCTGGAGGGCCGGAGCATCTCCAGCAAGCGCTCCACCTACGAGGTGCATCTTGGCCGGCCGGCGGTCGCGGGGGGCACCGTGTTCGCACCGGGCGTCGACATCGCCTTCCAGTCGGACAACAGAATCCAGCTCGGGATGGAGCGGCTCGACCTCGACCGCGACGGCCAGGTCGACTTGATGTTCACAACCATCGACATCAAGCACCTGGAGAGCAGCCTCTGGAAGAGACTCAAGGGGGCCATGGGCGATGACATCTACCTGAATCTCGAGTTCTACCGCAATGAAGGGGGCCGCTACCCCGCCACTCCGAATACGACTCGCAGAATCGCGTTAGACGGTGCGCCCAGCCATCAGGAGCCGGGGTGGGTGCCCCTGGACATCGTGCTTCGAGGGCCGACGCACGAGAGCCGAAAGACGCAGAGCGGTTGGCCGCGCGCATTCAACCGGACAT
>CALBET010001216.1 GCA_937888665.1 uncultured Acidobacteriota bacterium | reverse complement strand
TCGCTTTCTGATGATCAAAATGAACGGCGTCGAGGACGTCGGCACCATGCCTGAGATCATCATCGTCGAACACTGGTTCGAGCGGGCGGCCCCCGGAGGTGCCGGCCTCGAGGAACTCAAAATGCACGTTGTAGGTGCCGTAGTCCCCCCAACCAACGGTATCTTTGACGGAGTGTCCCAGAAACCCCTTCCACGGCGTCTCTCTCAGGACCGGCAGAACTCGTATGGTGTCCCAAAAACCTGCGACTTTCGCCCCGCAGAAAACGCCCAGGAATCGGTGACTTTCGCCCCCAGGAACCGGCGTCCCGCAACCACTGGTTTCTGAGACGCGCTCGGCACGACTCGGTCACGGCGCTGGAGGCCGGTATAATCGAAGCCACTTCAGATCAGCATGGCTTTGAGTCCCGGCGACCGCCTCGGACACTACAACGTCTCCGCCCTCATTGGCGAGGGCGGCATGGGCCAGGTTTGGCAGGCCACAGACACGCAACTGGGCCGACAGGTCGCGCTGAAGATTCTGCCCGACGCCTTTGCGGCCGACCCGGATCGCCTCGCCCGGTTCCAGCGGGAGGCGCAGGTCCTCGCCAGCCTTAATCATCCTCATATAGCGGCCATCCACGGTATCGAGGAAGCCGCGGGCACGCGGGCGCTCGTCCTCGAGCTAGTCGAGGGACCAACGCTAGCCGACCGGATCGCGAAGGGTCCGATCCCGCTGGACGAGGCTCTCCCCATCGCCAAGCAGATCGCCGAGGCCCTCGAAGCCGCGCATGAGCAGGGCGTCATCCACCGCGACTTGAAGCCGGCCAACGTGAAGGTGCGCCCGGACGGCACGGTCAAGGTGTTGGACTTTGGGCTGGCGAAGGCGCTCGCAGGCGACGCATCAGACGCCGATCTCTCGCAGTCCCCGACGGTCACGGCAGCCGGGACCCGCGAGGGTGTGATCCTCGGCACCGCCGCCTATATGAGCCCCGAGCAGGCCAGGGGTAAGCTACTCGACAGGCGGTCGGACATCTGGTCGTTCGGCTGTGTGTTCTTCGAGATGCTCAGCGGTAGATCGGTGTTTGGCGGAGCCACAGTCTCGGACACGATCGCCCACGTCTTGGACCGTGAGCCTCCGTGGGAGGCGCTCCCGGCGACAGCGACGCCCGTGGTCAGGAAGTTGCTGCGGCGGTGTCTGGTCAAGGACGCTAGGCAACGCCTTCATGACGTGGCCGACGCCAGGCTCGAGATCGACGAGGCGGCAAGCACGTCTCTTGCGGGCGTCAGCGACGCCGTCATGGTCAGTCCGCCGCGCGTGTGGCAGCGACCCGTATCGCTTGCGCTCATGGCCGCCGTCTTGGCCGGCGGCACCGGCGTGGGCGTGTGGAGTGCTTTGCGGCCCGTGCCCCCGACTGTTGCCCGCTACCAGATCACACTTCCGCCATCCTTCCCAGTGACTCTCTCTGAGCCGACTGCACACCTGGCGCTGACACCGGATGGTTCCCGAATGGTGTATCGAGGCCAAGGGGGTGGCGGAGTTGGTCTCCTGGTACGACCGCTGGATGAGCTTGAAACGACGCCGTTGATGGCGAGCTTGACTGACGCGCCTTCGGCGCCGTTTGTCTCGCCTGATGGCGCCTGGGTGGGGTTCACCAGTAACTTCAATCGGGATCTGCGGAGAATCTCGATTCTTGGCGGATCCGTGGACACTATTTGTCGCTGCAATGCGGCCGGGCCCGGCAGTTGGGGCAGCGATGACACGATTGTCTTCAGTAGAAATCGGAGAGGGGGAGGGGAAGGTGGCCTCTGGCGGGTTCCCGCGACCGGAGGCGACCCAGAGCGCTTGACCACGCCAGACGCCGCCTTGAACGAGCGCAACCACTCGTTGCCGGATATCCTCCCGGGTGGCGATGCGGTGTTGTTTACGATCGTGCCTGACGGCCCGATCGAGGACGCGCAGATCGCCGTGCTCGACATGCAGAGCGGCGATTATCGCCCCCTGATTCAAGGGGGCAGCCATCCCCGCTACGTGTCCACTGGACATATCGTCTATGCCAGGGCCGGAACCCTGTGGGCGGTCGCCTTCGACCTGAACCGCCTCGCGGTGATGGGTGGGCCGGTGGCCGTCGTGGACGACGTGATCACAATGTCCGACGGAGCAGGACTCTTCGCGGTGGCCCAGGACGGTTCGCTGGTGTACGCGACGGGCGGCGAAGATGAGGATCGCGGGGAGTTGGTGCTGGTTGACCGCAGGGGTGGAGAGACCCCAATTGACCTGCCGAGAGCGGCGTTGTACCTGGGGCCACGACTGTCTCGTGATGGCACGCGCGTGGCGTACCACATCGGGTATGGCCGTGATTCCGGCATCGTATGGAACGTTGATGTGGCGACGGGCCGACGCCAGAGGGTGTCGCCACTGGAGTTGGAAAACTTTAACCACTTGGCCTTGTGGGACCCGGGTGACCAGCACATTGTCTTCACGAGCGGACTAGTCCCCCCCGCTACGCTTTTCAGAATGCGGGCTGACGGTACCGGCGTCGCCGAACCACTGTCGCACCTGGACGACCGTGAACGGCTCCGAGCCACCGCGTTTGGGACCGACGGCTCACTCGTCATTCAATACGAGGGCATGGACAGCTCAACCGATATCGGCGTGCTCAGGCCCGATGACGGGGTCTTAGAGCCGCTGCTCGCCAGCCCCGCGAATGAGTTGCTTGCCGCCCTGTCGCCCAATGGCCAGTGGATTGCCTACACGTCAGACGAGTCCGGCGGCGGGTACGAGGTGTATGCTCAGCGCTACCCGGCGACGGGCCAGAAGATACCCGTCTCGACCGGCG
>CALBET010001215.1 GCA_937888665.1 uncultured Acidobacteriota bacterium | reverse complement strand
TGAAAGGGGGCGACCACTCGCAGTTCATCAACTCCAGTCCGGACACGGTGGAGAAAATCTTCGCCTTCTTCAACATCGTGCGGAAAGACCAGCGTCCAACGACGAACTAGTCCCCTGGGGCCAACAGGTCTTCATTGAGCGCTCCCTGGCGGTAGCCGCGCGGGTCGACCGTCACCGTCTCGAAGCCGGCGTCGAGGAATCGATCGAGCACCTGACGTCGAATGGCGGGCTCACCGAGCCGCGAGATTGCCTCCGTTTCGACCTCGATACGAGCCTCCGTGTCGTGGAAACGGACCCGACACACCAGGAATCCGAGCTCGCGAAGCGCGCGCTCGCATGTGGCCACCCGGGTCAATCGGTCCGGCGTGATCGCGACGCCGTACGGGAACCGGCTCGACAGGCAGGCGAGGGCCGGCTTGTCCCAGACCGGCAAGCCGAGACGCCTGGCGGCCTCACGGACATCCGCTTTTGTGAACCCCAGTTCGTCGAGCGGTGACCGCACGCCTTGCTCGCGGGCCGCCTGACGCCCCGGCCGGTGGTCGCCGCGGTCATCGACGTTGAACCCGTCCAGGACCTGAGAAACGCCCAGCCGTCGCGCTTCCTCGACCGCACGACCGTACACTTCACTCTTGCAGAAATAACAGCGGTTGACCGGGTTCGAGGCGTAGCGCGCGTCGTCCAGCTCGTCGGTGTCGACCAGCACGTGTCGGGCGCCGAGGCGGCGCGCCAGCGTCTGCGCGTCGGCTCGTTCCTCCGGGGCCAGACTCGGCGATACGGCAGTGAGCGCGACAGCCTGGTCGCCCAGGCACCCGACCGCTTCGGCCAGCAGATACCCGGAGTCGACGCCGCCCGAAAAACAGACCACCGCCCGGTGGAGCCCTCCCAGAAGGCTCCGGAGCCCTATGATCCGGTCGTCGAGAGTCGGCATAGAATGACAGCAGCGTGAATCGACACTGGGCACCAGTATATCGGTCACCAAACCATTGATCGATGTTGCCCTTGCCTGACGCCACCGCGTCGTTGTTGCTCGGTTCCGCCGCCACGCTGGCTGCCGTGCATACCCTGATCGGGGTCGATCACTCGATCCCGTTCATTGTGATGGGTCGGGCGCGAGGCTGGTCGCTTCGCCGAACGCTCGGGGTGACCGGGGTGTGCGGGCTGGCGCATGTCGGGTCATCGGTACTCATCGGCTTGGTCGGCGTGGGGCTGGGTGTTGCGCTTGACCGTCTGTCCTGGCTGGAATCGGCCCGGGGCAACCTGGCGGCCGGTCTGCTCATTGGATTTGGTCTGGCGTACGCCGCATGGGCCCTGTGGCGAAGTTTCCGCGCGCGGGCACACACCCACCGCCACACCCACCGTGACGGTACGACGCACAGCCACGCTCATGGGCACCAAGGGAAGCATCTGCACCCGCACGGTGTCGGGCATGGCGCCACCCCCTGGGCGCTGTTCCTGGTGTTCGCGTTCGGGCCCTGCGAGGCGTTGATTCCGCTGATGATGGTGCCCGCCGTCGAAGACGCCTGGTGGCTTCTGGTGGCCGTGGTGGGGGTGTTCACGGTCTTTACCGTGGGAGCGATGCTGGCCGCCGTGGCGCTCGGGTACTGTGGGTTGACCCGTGCGCGGCTCGGGATGTTCGAGCAGAAAATCGATCTGCTCGCCGGTCTGACCGTCGCCGCCAGCGGAGCGGCCGTGCTTTTGCTCGGCGTCTAGTACTTAGACGGGGCTGCGCCCCGGACCCCACGCGGCCGCTGCGCGGGGACCCCGAGTGCCCCACTCGACCTTCTTCAGACGGGGCTGCGCCCCGGACCCCACGCGGCCGCTCCGCGGGGACCCCGAGTGCCCCACTCCGCGGCCGCGGGGCGCGCATTATCGCGCGCCCTGCTCAGACGGGGCTGCGCCCCGGACCCCACGCGGCCGCTGCGCGGGGACCGACTCGATGTGGGATAGACTGCCCGCTGACCCTGCCGGACTGCGCGGCGACTGAGCGTTGGACCTACACAAATTTCCACCGTGCTCTACGACATCGTTTTCATCCTGATCGGTCTGGGATTGGTCGGCAAGGGCGGCGACCTGTTTGTCGATTCGAGCATCTATATCGGCAAGGCGTTCCGGATTCCCCGTTTCATCATCGGCGGCACGTTGGTCAGTCTCGCAACGACGACGCCCGAGCTCGTGGTGTCGGCTCTCGCGAGCAGTGCCGGCGACTCCGGGATCGCGCTCGGCAACGCGGTGGGATCCTGCATCTGCAATATTGGTCTGATCGTCGGTACCGTGGCGTTGCTGACGCCGGTGGAAGTGGAGAAGCGCGACTTCACGAGGCGTGCCGCGTGGATGGTCTCGGCCGCGATCCTCGTGGTGATTTTTACCTGGGACCGCACGCTCGGCCGACCGTTCGCCGCGGTGTTGATGACGCTCGCGTTCGCGTACCTCGGTTGGGACTATCTGAACATTCGACGACACCGGGCCTCGACGGCCGGCGAGGAGCCGGGGTCGGCTGACACCAGCGGGCTGAGCAAGGCCATC
>CALBET010001214.1 GCA_937888665.1 uncultured Acidobacteriota bacterium | reverse complement strand
CTCACTGGTCGTCGCGTCCGGGCGAGGGCTCGCGTCGCGCCGATTTGGTCGACCGGATCGTGCGGACCTGCCAGGAAGAGGAGGCTGCTCCCACCTACGTGGCGCTCCCCCAAGCGCTGCTCACATACTGCCGCGACCATCGGGGGCTTCTCCACGACGAGCTCGAAGCGAGTCGGGGTGCGTTCCTCCAGCTCCGGAAGGAGCTGGTCGGGACCTTCGAGGACTGCGACGCCTGGCTCAATGGCGAGACGGCCTTGGGCCTCGTGGCCCGGCTGAATGCGTGGTCGGAAGACGGGTACGGCGCAGTCGCAGCCGCACGCGCGGTCGCCGAAGCCTATGACAGCGTCGCTGGGCGGCGGCGGCTCTATCTGGCCCATCTCAGCCAGAGTCGTGGGCGCCAACCCTGGCACCTCGAAAGCGGGAAGTTGTTTCCGACGGTCCCGGCCGACCATGCAGGCTCCGGCCCCGCCTCGCGGCACGGACACGGGTTTGACTGCGTCCCGACCCAGCTGCCCCACGTCCGGCTGATCGACCAGCTCGACGGACTCAAGGTCCAGGTCCTCACGGATCCAAGGGCGCTCCCACCTCTCGCGAGGACGAGCGCGGTGGCGCTGGTCGTCGTTGGCGACCAGGCCGACCTCCTCGCAACCGTAAGGGAGGCGACGAACTCCCGGAGGATGATCGCTCTCCCCCCCGGACTCGCCGACGCGGAACAGGTCGAGGCGGCCTGGGGTTCCTACGCCGGGGTGGCGCTCCTCGGGGGTGGGGAAGCCCGCCCCCCCATCGCAATGGTTCGAGGCGTCACCCACGACTTTCCGGAGACCCAGCCGTGCACGCTTTGTGGCGCCCGTAGGCCCGTGACCATGCTGGTCGTGATCAGTGAAGAAAACTCACTGGGACTCCTCGTCTGCGACGAGGCTGAGTTGCCGAGACGCGTTCAGTTGCTTCGCGAGATGGGGGTTCGAACCCTCCTCGCGGCCGGGTGTGACGGCGCCGCGAAGGCGCTTCGGGACGCCGTCGACACCGTCGGGCCCGAGGCGGCAGCTCTGTCGATTCTTCCGCTCGGGAGGGAGAGTCGAGTTCGGTGGCGCGTGGAAGTAGTTCGAGTCCCTCCGACCGCGCAGGCCAGCTTCATCCTGTCGTTCTGACCTCTTTCTTCTCCGCCGACCGAGCAGCACTTCGAGGTATTCTCTTGCATTAAGCTTTCACTAAACTCACACTATCCATACTGGCGCTCCGGTGCGACCGGATTGAACGAGTGGAGAAGCAGATGGAAGACCGACTGAAGACAGCCGTCCTCAACGTAGCCGCCGATGGCCCGCTGCTCCGACGCATCGCCGTGGAGGTCAGCGCACTCGCACAACGGCAGGACCCGGAGGCGCTCGCCGAGTTCGGGAGGCTCGCGGCCACGCCCAGGCCGGACCGCGACGCGTTTGCGCAGGGGTACATCGAGGCGCTCCTGGATCTGGTCGACTCGCTCCGCGTGCAACTGGAGCTGGTCCTGGGAGACGCCGAGCTCCGGGAATCCTCGGCGCGCAAGGGGTGGGATCTCGTGCTCAAGGTCTTGCGCCGGGGGCCACTCCTCCAGAACGAGGTCGCCAGGGAGCTGGGGCTCTCGGAGGCGACCGTCTCCCGTCGCGTTCGAGACATGCGCGAACGGGGCCTCATCGAGGTGTGGAGGTCAGGCCCGCAGCCAGACACGCGTGCGCGCCCGCACGTCCTCTCCTTGCGAGGAGAGGCCCTCGCCAAACAACTCTCCGAGCAGTCTGGAGAGGCCTCGCTCCAACGGCTCGTGGAGCGTTCGGATCTGGTGGCGGCGCTCTGTCAGTATCCCTCGCTGGATTCGGAACGGAGCGCCGCCTTCCCGCTGTATGCCGCAGGTCTCCGCTGCGTAAGACAGCTCGCCCTGAAGCCGGAGGAGTGGACGCGCGAGGAGCGATTGTTCACGTTCTTCCTACGTCGGAATCCCCTCGGGCGAACGCCGGCGGAGTTGGACCGTGCGCTCTCGGTCCAACTTCTGGACTACTGGCCGCAGGGAGAGCCGGCGGGCCCCCCACTCAGGGCCCTCGCCGAGTGTCTGGTCGAAGCGCAGTTCACGGACGATGCAGGCCAGCAGGGGCAGGTCCTCGAAACGCTCCTCGAGGCCTCGGAGTGGAGCGGGCCAGACGACCCGTTCCTCCTCCTCACCGCGGCTCTGTGCGTCGGCGCCCACCGCAATCTGGCGCCCGCGGTGAGGCGCCGACTCCACGGCACAACCGACCTGCTGGGGCACTACCTCCTCGGCGCGGCCGCGCTGTTGGACGGTGACCTGGTCGGATGCACCCGAGCGTGGAACGAGCGACAGTGGCCTTCGGTGAACGAGCGAGCTCCAACCCGCTACCCCGATTGGGCGCAGGGGCCGCTCCAGACTGCCGAACGCGCCGCCCAGGAGGAGCTGGAACAGACGATCCGGCTCAACCTCGCCTTGGCGTTCTATCAGGACCGAGCGCGGGGAGTCCTTCCGTCCCAATCGCCGGAGGACCGGTGGGTGCAGGCTCGGTTCGGGGTCGGAACCGGCGCCGACGAGGCCGCGTCAAGACAGATCGGCGCCCGCCTCCGTATGAAGGGGGAGAGCATGCACGCGTTCCTGAACCAGGCCGAGATCCTCCTGCGCTGCACGGAGGAGATCCTTGCCCAGCGGAAGACGGGGCGCTCGCTTGTCGGCACCGACTGGTTTTCGAGACACCTCGACGTCAACCTGCGCTGCCTGCGTGACGAGAGCAAGACCGTATTGGCGACCGCGAGAGGCGTTGAGCCACCCTCCAGCGCTCACAGACAGGCGGAACAAGACCTCAGCAAGACGGACCTGCTGTCGAACGGTCTCCTTCCCGGGCGGCACATCCTCCCGGTAACTGCGGACAGGGAGGTGCACCACTTCGGTGTCGACTCCGACTGGCGTCGACCCAGGAGGACCGAGGACGTCTACACAATCTCAGCGGCGCAATCGGCTGCGTGGGTCGCGAGCCCGGGGACCGCATGACCGCCGACGGGGCGTCGCTCTCGGCACGAGTCCAACTGAGGAGCATCACCCTGCTGCGCCTGGAGGCGACCTCGAGTTGGGCGACGAGTCCACCACCGTCGGTCCCCCCATCTCTGGCACTGAAACATGGAGCGGAGGGGCGTGACCTCGGAGAGGTTGACGGCGAACGACTGATCGAGGTGCGAGCGCGGATGACCATCCGAACGGAAGAACCCGAACCCACGCTGTTCATCGAGGCGAACTACCGGCTCCTGTACGCCTACGGATCGGAGCCCCCAGGAGAGGATGAGCTTGCAGAATTCGCAGACCGAAATGGACTCTTCAACGTCTGGCCGTACTGGCGGGAGCTGACCAGCTCGCTCTTTGGCCGAATGGAGCTGCCTCTGCCCCCGCTCCCTGTCTACCATGCGCGTTCGGACTAGCGGCGTAACTGCCTGATATTTCACGAATACCTGAC
>CALBET010001213.1 GCA_937888665.1 uncultured Acidobacteriota bacterium | reverse complement strand
TGGCAGACCGCTGACCGCTTCGAGCGGGCACGAGAAGGAACGTATCAATGACCGTGGCCCACCTTCGTACCTACACCATCAACGCCGGGCAGATGGACAGCTGGCTGACGCTGTTCACCGAGCACCTGATCCCGCTGCTGCGTGAGCACGATATCCGCGTGGACGGGACGTGGGTGAACGACGAGGGGACCCAGTTCATCTGGGTGCGCAGCTACGGCGAGACCCTCGCCGACCTCGAGAGGAAAGAGGCGGCGTTCTACGGATCCGACTGGTGGAAGGCCAACGTCGAGTACGTGCGCGGCCACCTGGCTCACCGCGAGATCACCCTGATGCGGTCGGTCTAGGCCAAAGCTCGGTTGTGTCGACATCCGTGGGGCAAGGCTTTAGCCTTGCCTGAGCTCTGGGTCTAGGTCGCCTCCCACCAACGTTGCGCTCGCGAGTGGCGCCGTTCCTTGGTACCATAGAGCGCATGGCCCTCGACGAACGCGCGCTCTTCACGAAAGTGCCGGAGAACCGCCCCGGTCGGTTCCAGTGCCCCAAGTGCCGACGGACCGGCGAATACCGTATTCGGTGGGTTCGGCACTCAAAAAAAGACCGACTGCCCGCCGGGGCCGACGAGACCGACCGGGCCAAGTTCGCCAAGCTGCGCGACTACATGCTTCGCCTCGACGACGACGTCAC
Source organism: uncultured Acidobacteriota bacterium (assembly GCA_937888665.1). Classification (GTDB taxonomy): domain Bacteria; phylum Acidobacteriota; class Vicinamibacteria; order Vicinamibacterales; family UBA8438; genus UBA8438. The sequence continues at coordinate 7,439 of CALBET010001213.1, read as the reverse complement.
CTGCAAGACGTGCGGCAAGAGATTCGACATTCCGTCGCAGCACTCGCTGGTGTTCGTGGACCAGCTCGGGGGGCTGCCCAACGATGACGACCTCCAACAAGAGATCAACGCCGCGGCGGGCGAGCCGGAACCTGAACGCGAGACCAAGCCGAGACTGCCCGAGCGGTTCACCCGAAAATCAAGCGGCTGGAAGTAGCGACCGGGCTGCGCCGGTTACGGCTTGGGGTGCCCCATCAGCCACTCGACCACCAGTGGGGTGAACTGGTCCGACAGCGTGGGGAAGTGCTGACCGTCGGCGATGGTCCAGAGTTCGGCCGACCCGCCGGCCCGGCAGCCGCTGGTGTAGCGGGTGACGGTGGTGTCCATGCCGGCCAGACCGCTGTCCAAGTCCAGCGTGCCCGCTTCGCTCGGGGTCGTGGCGCATCCGTTGCGCGTCGCCCAGTTCTCGACAGACTGAATGGCGCCTGGGTAGGCGGTGCCTTGGATCTCGGCGCCGTCGTAGGCGATGGACGTATCGCCCGTGCCATGAATCTGCAGTACGTGGACGGGAGACGCCGGCGCGGGACGCTCGGCCAACTCGTCCGCACCGGCCAGGCTCACGATGGCGGCAATCCTGCCCGAGTGCTCGGCCGCCATGCGGTGTGTCATGAACCCGCCGTTCGAGTGCCCGATCAGAAAGACGCGTGTCGGGTCAATGCGATACTGGGCCTTGACCGCGTCGATGACGTCGGTGAGATAGGCGGAGTCGTCAACGTCGTGGCCTTCCCAGTTGCAACAGGCGCTGGACGCGTTCCAGAACAGCGGATTCTTGTTGTCGCCCATCGGTGCGTTACTCGGGTTACCGTCCGGCGCCACCAGAATGAACCCGTAGGTGTCGGCCAGGGCGCTGAGTCGCAGGTACTCATCTTCTCCGGTGCCCGTATTGCCGAACGCGTGCAGTAGGACGATGAGCGGCGCCGCGGTGTCGCCGGTGTAGCTCGACGGCGTGGTGACCGGCAGTTGACCGCGACCGGCATCGATCGTCTGGGCGTTGGCCACTCCAGCCGGGGCGAGCAGCGCGGTGGCGAGGACGATGGAAGACAACGTGCGCATGGTTTGGACCTTCCCTCTTTTTTCGAGCGGCCAAGTGTTGTGAGTCGGAGCAGAATGCGTACTATAACCCCAGGGAGACTTGTCAGGCGGCGGCCGAGCCACTAAAGTAAGTGGCTACTCACGCCGAGAATGATCCTTTGTCCCATGCGTTGCGTCTAGACCTACCACCAAGGAGCATTGTGATGCAGATACCCACGATCTCGCGGACGTTTGGCGTTGCCGCCCTCGCCCTGACCTGTGCGCTGGTCGGCGCCCCGTCAGCCGACGCGCAAGTCGAGCGGGTCATCGACCCGAACTGGACGACCCCACGGACGGCTGACGGACACCCGGACCTGCAGGGCATCTGGGGCAACAAGACGATCACCCCGATTGAGCGGCCTGCCAATGAGAGCCGCGCGTTTCTCTCCGACGAAGAGATGGCGGCCCGGAACCAGCAGCGAGCCGTACGGTCGGCGGCGCAGGACGCCGCACCGGCCCAACGAACCGAGGCCGGCACCAGTGTGGGCGGCTACGGCAGCTACTGGCTCGACGGGGGGGACACAGTCCTGTCTACCGGTCAGACGTCGTTCGTGATCGACCCCCCGGACGGCCGAGCCCCGATCAAGCAGTGGGCGCTGGACACGAAGGCCTACAACCTGGCGAACGAGGGCGACCACTATCAGCACCTCAGCGTCTGGGATCGCTGCCTGTCGCGCGGGGTCCCCGGCTCGATGCTACCGGCCGGCTATAACAACGCCTACCGCATCGCGCAGACCCCCGATCACGTGGTGATCTACCACGAGATGATTCACGATGCCCGGATCATCCCGCTGTCCGACGCTCCCTTCGTCGACGGCCGGATTCGTCAGTGGATGGGTGACTCGCGCGCACACTGGGACGGGGACGCCTTGGTGGTCGAGACCAAGAACTTTCACAACCGGGGCTGGATCGCGTCGAGCATGGCCGGTGGCCGCATCAAAGGCATTCCGACCAGCCCGGCGCTGCATGTCATGGAGCGGTTCGAGCGTGTCTCCGAGACCACCATCATGTGGACGGTCACCATCGAGGACCCGAACGTGTATACCGCGCCGTGGACCATTCAGATGCCGCTAACGGCCGAGCCCGGGTATCAGATGTTCGAGTACGCCTGTCACGAGGGTAATCACGCGGTCCCCGGCACGCTCAGCGGCCAGCGCTTCCTCGACGCCGCGGCGGAGACGGACGGGCAGTAGGTGGCACAGCCCCCGCGGTGGCGCAGGCCTTCAGGCCATCTGCGCTGGCAGGGCTAAAGCCCTGCCCCACAAACTGGCACGATAGGCACCTGGCTGCTTGGGAGCATTGCTCTGGGTGCGGCTATCAGCACCATCGCGTGGGGTATCGCGGACAGGGATGGGGCGGACGCCACGTTCAAGGCCGCCGCGGCCCCACACTGGTCGAACCGTTCGCGGTCAACGAGGACGTCGAGGTGGCGTTCTTCCAGGACCCGGAAGGGGTCAGCGTCGAGCTGCTGCAACTGCCGTGACCACAGGGGTGCGCGCAAGTTGACAGATGTGATGCGCGGTAATACCGTATTACTCGCATGGCCACGATCACGTTCAAGGTCACGGACGAAGAAGCCCGTCTGATCCGAGTTCGGGCGCGGAGGGAGGGGGTCAGCGTCTCGGAATATCTCCGGCGTCGGACGAATGTCCCGATGCCTGGACCTCAGAAGCCCCGGCGGGTCCGCTGCCCGCACACCGGGGCGATGATCTTTGCCGCACCCGACACACAGCCTCCGCTCACGACCGAATCGGTGCGCGAGCTCCTGGCAGACTTCCCGTGACATACCTGCTGGATGTCAATGTGCTCGTCGCCTGGGGGTGGTTGGATCACGTCTCGCACGAGCAGACGGCGAGGTGGATCGGCGCCACCAGCGCCCGCACAGGTTCGACCCTGCTGACGTCGGCGATACCGGAGCTCGGCTTCGTGCGGGTGTCCGTTCAACGCACGGGAGGACAGGTGACCGTGAAGGAGGCGGGGAAGACGTTGGCCGGTATGTTGAAGGCCCTGGGCGCTCGCCATGCCTTCTTGCCAGACGACCGGCCGGCCAATGGTTTCCCGCACTGGTGTAGTCACGCCTCTCGGACCACGGATGCCCACCTCCTTCAACTGGCAGAGGCGCATGGCGCGCTGCTCGCCACGCTGGACACTCGGATTCCCGGTGCCTTTCTCGTTCCCTTCTCCGCAGACACGGGCTGAACCGTCTCGCGTGAAACAGGTCGCGTACACGTCGTTCATTGCGGGGCCCTCGCGTCGCTCCAAGACCCGAGCGGGATTTTTCTCCAGGCATAAGGAAACGACCCTCCATGAGTTCATACATCACGTCCCAACCGTCAGGTCGGCACGGCACACGCGTCGCGCTGGTGGGCGTGCTGGTCGCGACGCTCTCCAGCATCGGGATCGGCATGGGCACCGCGCGTGCTCAAGCCCGGTCCTCCTCCACCGGCCCGTGGCAGACCTACGGGACCGAGAACGGCGAGTGGCGAAGCTACGCTGGCGACATCGCCGGCACGAAGTATTCACCGCTCGACCAGATCGACGCCGACAACTTCAGCCGGCTGGAGATCGCGTGGGAATGGACTTCGGTTGACGCGCTCGTCAGTCGGTCGACGCCGGGCGGTGGCGAATGGTGGGCGCCGCTTGACACGATCGTGGAGTCGCTGGTGGGGGACACCCCGAACCTCTACCGTGACAGTCAACCGCCGAACCTCTCACGGCTACAGGCCACTCCGTTGATGGTGGGTGGCGTCCTGTACTTCAACACGCCACTCTCGCAAGGCGTGGCGGTCGATGCCACGACCGGCCAGACCCTCTGGGTGTTCAACCCGAAGACCTATGAGGAAGGTACCCCGTCGATGAGCAGTCCGTGGACCCAGCGCGGCGTCGCGTATTGGACCGACGGCGAGGATGACGAGCGGATTTTCTGGGGCACCGGTAACGGGTATCTCGTGTGCGTGGACGCCGAGACCGGACGTCCGTGTCCAGACTTCGGGCCAGACGGTGGCGGTATGGTCGACGCCATGGTCGGCATTCCGCGGGTCGAGCGTGACGCGCGCGACTATCTCAATGCGATGCTCTATTCGATCAACTCGCCGCCGATCGTCGTGCGAGACATGGTGATTCACGGGTCGCAAATTGCGGACCGTCGTATCACCAAGGAGGCGCCCCCCGGGTGGGTTCGAGCCTGGAACGCGCGGACCGGCGAGCATGCCTGGGACTTTCATACCGTGCCGAACAGCGGTGATGAATTCGGGGTCGACACCTGGGGCAACGACTCGTGGCGCTATTCGGGGAACGCCAACGTCTGGTCGATGCTTGCCGGTGACAACGAGTTGGGCTACGTCTATCTACCGACCGGCACCACCACCAACGACTACTACGGCGCCGACCGCCCGGGCGACAACCTGTTTTCGGAATCGATTATCGCGGTCGATGTGGAGACTGGGCAGCGGGTCTGGCACTTCCAGGCGGTGCATCACGGGTTGTGGGATTACGACTTCCCGACGCATCCGAACCTGCTCGACATCGTGGTCGACGGCCGGCCCATCAAGGCCTTGACTCAGGTGAGCAAGCAGGCGTTCCTGTATGCGTTCGACCGGGTCACCGGCGACCCGATCTGGCCTATCGAGGAGCGGCCGGTCCCGCAAGAGACGAACATGCCAGGCGAGGTGCCGTCCCTGACCCAGCCGTTTCCGACCAAGCCGGCGCCGTTCGACTATCAGGGCGTCACCATTGATGACCTGATCGACTTCACGCCCGAACTGCGGCAACTCGCGATCGAGGTGGTCCAGAGCTACCAGATCGGGCCGATTTTCACCCCACCCGGGCGCCCCATTGAGGGGGGCACGCAGGGGACACTGATGCGGCCACCCGACTTCGGCGCGGCCGGCTGGGCCGGCGCGGCGGTCGACCCCGAGACCGGGATGCTGTATGTGCCGTCGCGCAACATCGCAGTGGCCATCCCCCTCTATGAGCCGGACCCGGCGCTGGGCTCCACGATGCGTTACACGCACGGCGCCCCGGAGGCCACCCGGCTGCAGCAGCAGGGCGGCTATGAAGCGCGCATGCCGCAAGGGCTACCGTTGCTCAAGCCGCCCTACTCGCGCATCACCGCGATCGACATGAACACCGGCGACCATGCCTGGATGGTGCCGTTGGGCAATGGAGACCGGATTCGCAATCACCCGCGTTTACGGGACCTGGACCTGCCTCCGCTGGGCGACGGGACCATCGCCGGGCCGCTGCTCACCAAAACCTTGCTCATTAGCTCGGTGCCGACCGGAGGCAGCGATGGAGGACCCGGGCTTGTGGCCTGGGACAAGGAGACGGGGGAGATACGGGGCGCGGTCGATCTGCCCGCCGGCACCATTGGCACCCCGATGACCTACAGCGTCGACGGCCGGCAGTATATCGCCGTGACCGTTGGCGGCGGGCCGCGGCTGGTCGCCTTCGCCCTGCCCGAGTAAGGGCCCGTCAAGGAATAAGTAACCCATCTTGGCCGCCGATGCATCCCGACCGACTGCGTTGCTCGTCGCTTGCATACTCCCGGTATGCGCACTCCTCGCGCCTTGCCGGACGGGCGCCTCGACACCCAACATGCGTCACTTATTCCTTGACGGGCCCTAAGCGCTCTCCGCGAGCGGTCGGTGTCAGGCCAGCGAGGCAGGGCTGAAGCCCTGCCCCACGGACGACAGGTGGCGCAGGCCTTCAGCCCCACGGACGACAGGTGGCGCAGGCCTTGAGCCCTGCGGACGACAGTGTGGCGCAGGCCTTGAGCCCTGCGGACGACAGTGTGGCGCAGGCCTTGAGCCCTGCGGACGACAGTGTGGCGCAGGCCTTCAGGCCAGCGGATGACCAGGTGGCGCAGGCCTTCAGGCCTGCGAGGTGGAGGCTGACGCCGACCCTTCGAATGTCGCCACCCCAGGGCGAGGACAGGCCGTCAGCGCTCCGAATATGTGTTGATGTGGTCCAGGAGTAGGGCGGTCATCTGGTCGGTCGCCAGGTCTGGGATCCAGTGGCTGACGCCCTCGATGATCTCGAATCGATACGCCGCGTCGACATACTCTTCCGTCAGTTGCGCGCCGTCGATGCAGAGGGCGGTATCGCCGTCGCTCCAGGTGAACATCGTCGGCACGCGCACCACGCCCATGGCTGGCGCCGAGATCTGACGATTGGCGATATTGGCGCGATACCAGTTCAGCGCGGCGCCGAGTGCCGCCTTGGACCCGAGCACCCGAACGTACTCGTCGATCGCGTCTGGCTCGATACCGGTGAAGATGCCACGGAGGCCAGCGCTGTCGTCCGCGAGGAAGTTGTCCTCAGAATCCGGTTGCACGAAGACGTCAAAATAGGACGAGGCCGCAACCTGACACGAGGTCGGGTCGGCCAGGACCCTGGCAAACGCGTCCGGGTGCGGGACCGAGACCGGGCTGGCCGAGATGACCCGTTCCTGGGCGCTGACCGCGACCGCCCAGGCGATGATGGCCCCCCAGTCGTGGCCCACGATATGAAATCGCTCGGCCCCGACGGCGTCCGCCAGTCCAAAGATGTCGCCGACCAGATGTGGTACCGCATAGTCGCCGACGTTGGGTGGGCGCGCCCCGGCGGAGTAGCCGCGCTGATCCGGCGCGACGGCGCGATACCCCGCCTCACCGAGGGCGCTGATCTGATTGCGCCATTCGTAGGAGGTCTGCGGAAACCCGTGAAGCAGAATCACGACCTCGCCGTCGGCTGGGCCGGCCATGCGAACGTCGAACGTGAGGTCGCCGACCTCGACCTGCGTCATGGTGATCTCGCCGCTTGAGGTGTCCACGCCGGCTGGGGGGTCAGCCGACGTCTCCATCGCCGCCTCGTCGCTCGGTGTCCCGGAGATGGGGGCATCGGCCGACGCGCACGACGTCGAGAGCACAGCCACGAGACACGCCGCTATCAAGGAGCATCTGGTCATCACAGCTTCGGGTGCGCCAGCAGCCATTCCACCACCCGCCGGCTGAAGTGGGCTGACAGGTCGGGCCGGTGGGAACCGCCGGTGATCGTCCATAGTTCGGCTGACCCTCCTGGCTGGCACCCATTGGTATATCGCGTGACCACGGTTTCGGCCCCGTCCAGTCCCTGGTCCAGGTCGAGGGTGCCGGCGTCGACAGCTGTCACCGAGCACCCGTTGTGCGCGGACCACGCCTCGACGCTCTCGATGGCGCCCGGGTGTGGAGCCCCGCCGCGAAACTCACCACCGTCATAGCTGATGACCGTGTCCGCGGTGCCATGAATTTGCAGCACATGCACGGGGTGGGGTGGTGTCGATCGTCCGGCTGACTGGTCCGCACCGGCCA